>DYMA01000239.1 GCA_020721815.1 Sulfurovum sp.
CTCCTCCTATAATATAAAAACCAAACCTATCACCCAAAAGGGATAGATTTGCTATGGGTTTGTGTGATAGTATAAAGACGGTTGATGTAGTCGCTTTATGCAATTCACAGTCAATGGCACTGGATGTACGATCTGCTTTCTCCTTGTCGGATAAGCTGACCTATAAAAGCCTATTGGATTCAGGCTAAATTAACTCACCGATGAAACGCTAATGTGGAAGTTGAGGATTCAACTTACCGTTCCATAGAGTTAGGAGGCTGTGAGACACAACCTGAATATGATCAAGCAAAGGGGTTAAAATGTATTATGTGGGTATCGATATCGCTAAGCGAAGCCATGTGGCGTGTGTTTTAGGTGAAGACAACACGGTTATGATTAAACCGTTTGAGTTTCTCTCCAATCAGAGTGGATTTCATAAGCTCTTAATGCATCTGCAATCACTCTCATGTGATTTAAGTGATGTGATGATTGGTATGGAAGCTACAGGGTCATTGTTTGAGAATCTGTACCGATATTTGAAAGAATTTGCCTACGCGCGAGTATTATTAAATCCTTATCAAACTTCCAAGTTTAGAGAGATGGATACCATGAAAAAGGTCAAAAATGACAATATCGATTCGCTTATGATTGCAGCCCTTATTAAAAGCGGGCGCTTTAGTGAAGGCTATGTTTCCGATGAACAGCTTCAATCTCTTAGGGAGCTTTATCGTCATAAAGCCTCACTGGATGATCAGATGAAAGCCCTGAAGCGTCAAACAGGAACACTGCTTGCTGTCGTGTTTCCTGAGCTTGAAGAGATACTATCCGATCCCTTCAATGTGACAGGCTTGATGCTTTTGGAGAAGTATCCCACTGCCAAGCATTATGAGTATGCCAGTGTGGATCGTATCCTTAAGACCTTTAGAGGTATCAAGGGGAACAACTTTAATGAAGCCAAAGCGTTAAAGCTTTTAGAGCTTGCCAAACAGAGTATCTATTCAGGCGCAGCTAAAGAAGCAAGAGCTATGAGTATTCGCTCTAACATTGCACTGATTCGTTTACTGCAAGAGCAGATGCGTGCGAGTGATGAAGAGATGTTAGCCCTCTTTCATGCACAAGAGCAGCAAGCAACCCATGAAGACAAACAAGAGATGAGCGAACTGATTGATAATCTCAGAACAATTCCTGGTGTGGGTGATAAGACTATTTTAGCCTTACTTGCAGAATGTGGCAATTTAGATCGTTTTACCGATGCTAAAGCCCTTGTGGGCTTTTTAGGACTCTATCCTACCTTGGAGCAATCTGGTGGTATGATCCGGCATGGACGCTTAGCCAAACGAGGGGCACGATTGGCTAAAAAAGCTATCTTTTTAGCCTCTATCGCTGCTATTCGCCATAATGCTGAGCTTCACAGTGTGTATATGAAATACCGCTCAAAAGGCAGAGCCAAAAAAGAGTGTGTCATCATTGTCGCTAGAAAGTTGATTGCCATTATCTACGCCATTTACAAACGTAATACACCCTATGACCCCATTCGTGTATTTGTTCCCAAGCCAAACCTATAACCCAAATGCTTGATCGTTTTTAGTGCCATTGACAGTGAATTGTTAAAGAACGCCAAACCCATCTTGCATCGGCTCATCACACATGCCGATACCATCTGTATTGTTTAGGATAAAATCCAAAAGATTTCATCTTCAAAGCACTCTGTTTCAAAAAGTGCTTCAAAGAGCAAACCAATCTCATACTATTTTTAAATTTTTTCTCAATTTAAGTTATTCTTTATAAAACGGCTTTATGATTCATCAATTTTTGAATAGTAAAAATTGGAGTTCCATTGATGGCTAAATGAGAAGCGAAAGTATGCCTTAGAGAGTGTATAACGACTCTATTTTGCCTATCTTTTATATCAAGGTCAGTATTAAAGAGAACATTCAAAATAGGCTGTAGCTTCTTGGTGATATATGTTTGAATGTTTGACTCTGCTGTATGGTAAAGTAATACATAGTCATTGCTTTTGAGTTTATCA
>DYMA01000240.1 GCA_020721815.1 Sulfurovum sp.
TTATTAGAGCAAAATATTTTTAGAGTTGGCTTATTTTTTCATCGGATTTGCCTACCCGATAGCCTCTAATTTGTTCGGCTAAAGCCGAACCTACTAAAAAAGTAGAAATAAATCTTAGATTACTTGCGTTCACAATTGCAATGGGGTAATTTTTTAAGTGCGTAAGGTCAGTTATTAGCTTCGATAGTAATGACAACCTAATTTTGACTTTTTGTGGGGGGCTAAAGTCCCACTTCCGATAAAGATACCTAACATCAGTTAGTTTTTAACAAAATTAACAAAAGATTAACCGTTTGGTTAATTTTTTGTCTATCTTAAAACTTGTTCTTCTATTTTTTTTGTTATACTTTGCTTAAAAAATATCTTCAGGGGACTAAGAATGCAATTAATCAAAATCTGGCTTATTAGCTTAGCATTGACTCTATCACTATTTGGTAGCGGTTTTTATGAAAGTGCGATACAACACATCGCAAACTCGGTGAAAAAATCTCAAAACAGTGCCATCAAAGAGATCTACTCCAAACTCTATTATGTGCCTATCTGGGCGGGCGAGGAGGGCTTATCTTGCATGGCCAAAAATCTCTTTGACCAAATCAAATCCGATGCCACCGTTTCGCCTCTCTCCAAACTCTATCAATCCTACAGTGCCACAGAGAAACTCGCTCTTGCTCTTTATAGCAACAGTGCCTCCAGTGTAGCCCAAAAGATGGATTTGGAACTCAAAATTAGCACACTCTACTACGCTTATGCCAAACATCAGCTTCATGGAGATATTCCATGGGGCAGTGCCAAAGCCAAAATTGCTTCACGAGGCGGTGCGTGGGAGACCTATACACCTCCTCATAATCCTTTGGCTTTTCTCATGGCATCGCTTAAAAACGGTGAATTAAACTTCGAGACCACCAAGCCCAAAACTTTCAACTACGCCAAACTTGAAGCACAAGCCAAACGCTACCGAGAGCATCAACGCTCAAACAAATGGGGCAAAAATATCGATTTTGGTGGATTGCCCAAAGGTGCTAGTAGCCCTGCACTTCCACTTTTGAGAGAGCGACTCAAATTTATGGGTGATTACGATTGCGCTTCAACCTCTAGCAGTGTATCCGATGAGTGTTTCATCAATGCTATTATTCGCTTCCAAAAACGTCACGGTATTGCCGTCACAGGTACGATTACCCAAGAGACCAAAAAACTCCTTCAAGAACCCATCGAAGCCAAAATTCGCAAAATGGCACTCAATCTTGATAGAATCAAATGGCTCACAAGACAAAGTTACGCTCGTCACGTCATTATCAATATTCCCGCTTTTGAACTCAATTTTTACAGCGGTGGCAAATCGATTCAAAATATGCGTGTTGTCACAGGAACACCCAAAAACCCAACTCCCATATTTAGCGATACTGTAACGACTATTGTCCTTAATCCCTACTGGAACGTACCTGCTTCTATTTTAGAAAAAGAGATGATTCATGACCTTAGAAGAGGTACCAATTTTCTTAAACATAAAAACATGAAACTCTACTCTCACAACGGTGAAGCCGTTGATGCAAGTAGCGTCAATTGGAAACAGTATCGTGCGGGTTCAAAAATTCCCTATCGCATCGCGCAATCGCCAGGTAATGGCAATGCTTTAGGCAAAATCAAATTTCTCTTTCCCAACCGATACGCCGTCTATATGCACGACACACCCAGCAAATCGCTCTTTAATCACACCGTTAGAGCCTATAGCCATGGATGTATTCGATTGCAAGACCCTAGAGGACTGCTCAAAACTTTCTCGGGCTTCAATAACAATGTAAACTACAACGCAGCCACCAAAACCCTTACTGGAAATACGCACAAAGCCATTGCACTCAACAATAGAGTGCCTATTGATGTCGTCTATCTCACCGCTTATGTCGATGCAAAAGGGGTTTTAAACTTCAGAAACGATATTTACGGCTACGACAACTACCAATACTAAACCTCTCGCCAAAAGCTTTGGCTTTTGGTATCATAATACCAACTT
>DYMA01000241.1 GCA_020721815.1 Sulfurovum sp.
AAAGAGTTGGCACTTGATTTTTTGGTAGCTTTTGGGATTGATATAGATTCATCCATTTTGCAAGAGGCCCTTAATCGTTACGATGCCTTTGACAAAAGTGATAAGCCTGTGGAACTTAGCCAAATAGAGGAGGATTGCTTTGTAAGTGAACTCTATCATGGACCTACTCGTGCCTTCAAAGATATGGCACTCCAACCCTTTGGCTATATTTTGTCCCAATTGGCTCAAAAACGAAACGAAAACTATCTCATTATGGCAGCAACAAGCGGCGATACGGGTCCTGCGACATTGGAAACCTTTAAAAATCAAGCCAATGTCAAAGTGGTCTGCCTCTATCCAGAGGGCGGAACAAGCGATGTACAACGCCTCCAAATGGTCACTGAAGCGGGAAGTAATCTCAAAGTCATTGGTGTCAAAGGAAACTTCGACGATACGCAAAACGCCCTCAAATCACTATTGGCTTCCAAAGATTTCAAAGAGCAACTTGATAGCAAAAATATGAAGCTCTCCGCTGCCAATTCGGTAAACTTTGGACGTATTATTTTTCAGATTATCTATCACATCTACAGCTATTTGGAGTTGCTACGAGGCAAAAAAAATCAACCCAATGAAAAAATCTATTTGGTTGTTCCTAGCGGAAACTTTGGCAATGCTTTGGGGGCCTATTACGCTAAAAAAGCGGGATTGCCTATCGAAAAAATCTTGATAGCCTCCAATGTCAATAATATTTTGACCGATTGGATTACCAATGGAAGCTACGATTTAACCACCAGAGAACTTACCAAAACCAACTCTCCTGCGATGGATATTTTAAAAAGCTCCAACGTTGAACGGATACTCTTTGATAAATTTGGTGCTAATCGAACCAAAGAACTCATGGAAGCACTGGAACAACACGGCAAATACCAACTCACTGCAGAGGAAATTGCATCGCTTCAAGAGGATTTTGATGCTTCTTTTAGCGACGATAGCGAGTGTGTGGCGACTATTGGACAATACGCCCAAAAGGGATACATTATGGACCCCCACACCGCTACGTGTATCAAATCGTATAAAAATTTGCGAGATAAAAAACTCACAACCGTAATCTACTCCACAGCAGAGTGGACAAAATTTAGTCCCGTTGTCGCCAAAGCCCTTGGCAAAGAGATTGCACACGATAGTGAAGCATTGGAGTACATCGCAACACAAACCCATTTGGAGGTTCCACCTATGATAAAAGCACTGCTACACAAAGAGATTATTCACGATACCGTCGTCGAAAAAGAGGGTATTGCACAGGAGATGTTAAGGTTTTTGTAACCTTAATGTGTCATGATGAAAAAGTCAAACTTTACAATAGTATTTGTTGTCTCGTTGCTCTTTTCCTCTCTTGAAGCTCAAGAGGCGGATTGTCGCAATCTCACACGTAGCAGTGTGGGGTGTGATACCTACGGTGTCAAACTGCTCTACAAAGTCAAACCCGTCAAGTATCAAGACCGCAAAAAAGTTATTACTGCCAAAACGCTCCCACTACCCAAAAAGAAAAAAGTTAAAGTCATTACGATTGATAAATTTATCGAAAACCATATTCACGTCAATGACTCGGTACGATTTACAACTTCAAGCAAACCCATCTACACCAAGTCCAATAGCACCCAAAAAATAAGAGATAGCAACACAACCAAAACAGCAAACGCAGACAAACAACCCAAAAAAACACCAACCGTTGCAACCAAAAAAGAGATAAAACCCAAAAAAGACAAACTGGTTAGCCTCATTGAAAATTGGGATAAAGACAAAAAGAGTATCAATGTCAAACAAGCCAAAACTAAAAAGATAGTCCCAAAACCCAAAGAGTATAAAGTCGTCAAATCAAACCCCAAAAAAAGTCTCAGTGTAGTAGCCACCGCCTATACGTCGCACCGCAACCAAACCGATTCTAGCCCTTTTGTAGCCGCATGGGGCAACCGCATTGGTCCAGGAATGCGAATCATTGCCGTTTCTCGTGATCTT
>DYMA01000051.1 GCA_020721815.1 Sulfurovum sp.
TAGAGGTTTTTTACTTTAATTTTGGCTTAGGTGATGGGGTGAGTGGTTACCAAAAATTTATAATTCAAATATAGCTACAACCCTGAATAACTTAGCCACTCTCCACCAAGCCCAAAACCAAAACCAAAACCAAAACCAAAACCAAAACCAAGAAGCCCTCAAAGCGTATCAAGAGGCACTAAAGCTCTATAGAGACCTAGCCCAAGCCAATCCGATGGCGTATGAGATAGATTATGCAAAGATGCTGATTATGGGTGTGGATTTGTTTAAACAAGATAAAAAAGGTTTACAAGAAGCCAAAAAGATTTTGGAGCAGGAGCGATACAAGGATGTTTATCAGGCTCAAAGATGGTTGCAAGTTATAAAAAAATTTGAAAAACAATAAGAGAGTGCGAACCTCCAATAGGCATTTCACCTTAGGAGAGGATGGAATGAGAGGGAGATAGTTGGTAATTTAAGATAAATAGTGCTATAAAATCAAAAAAAGAAATAAACCATGAAACCCTCACACATTACCGATACCGTTAGCAAATTGATAGAGCAAAAGTTACCCGTTTTTATTTGGGGGGCGCCAGGGATTGGGAAATCTTCGATTGTCAAAGCCATTGCAAGAGAGCAAAATATGGAGTTTATTGATTTGCGTCTTTCGCTCCTTGACCCTACCGACCTTAAGGGCATTCCCTTTTTTGATAGCACGACCAATGAGGGAGTCTGGGCAAAGCCTAGTTTTTTGCCCAAAAGCGATAATGTTTCCAAAGGTATTTTGTTTCTCGATGAAATCAACTCCGCACCTCCTGCGGTTCAGGCTTCGGCGTATCAACTCGTACTTGATAGAAAAGTGGGGGAGTATGAACTCCCTGATGGGTGGAGTATCGTAGCAGCGGGTAATCGAGAGAACGATAGAGGGGTGGTTTACCGTATGCCTCCACCACTGGCCAATCGTTTTGTGCATTTTGAGATGGAGGTGGATTTTGAGGATTGGAAAGCGTGGGCGTATCGAGCCAATGTCGATGCCTCTATCATCGCTTTTTTGCAATATGACCCCTCACGACTCTTTAGCTTCGACCCCACTACCAACCAAAAGAGCTTTGCCACGCCACGAAGCTGGGAGTTTGCCAATAGGATACTCCAAAGTGGTATCAAGCAAGAGCTGTTGCATGAATCGCTTAGTGGGGCGGTAGGTGATGACTCTGCGGTTGCCTATTTGGGGTTTACAAAGGTAATGCATGCGTTGCCCGATATTGATAAGGTACTTAGCGGTGAAATTAGAAGCATTGAGAGTGAGGATATTAAGCTCATGATGGCTCTCTCTATCGGGATAGTCAATCGAGTTAAAGGGAACTTTCAACAAGACCAAGTTGATAATCTTCTTGCTTTTTCGATGCAACTTCCCAATGAGTATGCTATTATGCTTATCAAAGATATGCAACTCAACGGCATAGAGATAGAATCAAGCCCCAATTGGGGGAAATGGGTAGAGAAGTTTGCCTATTTGTTGGGCTAGTACAAATGCAAATAGAGGATAAAAAATGAATCACGATAATAGCGACAACTCACTCCTTATAGAGCGTTTGAGACCTTTGTGTGCGTTGGAGGATTTGTGAGTTTGGGAGATTGATACGTATGGGGTATTGACTTTCGTGGGGGAACAAAGCGAGAAGTTTTTGGGCTATTGCCCCGATGAGTTGCTAGGCAAAAGCGTTTTTGATTTGATGCCCAAACTCGAACGCACACGAGTGCAAAAGATTTACCATCAAGCCATTGAGCATAAAAGCGATATTGTCAATGAACTCAACGTTAAATTGCACAAGCAAGGTCACTACCTCTATCTTAGTAGCCGTGCCTATCCCTTTTTGGATACGCATGGGGAGCTTGTGGGCTATCGGGGGGGTCGATCAAAACATCAGCAAAGCCATAGCCCTCGAACACAAACTCAATTAAGAGGAGATTATCCGCAAACAACACGAAGAGGAGCTTCTTTTGGCTCGTGGCGAGTTGATGGAGCGAAATCACAAAGAGGCGTTTCGATGCAATCTTCAATTTTTTTCCACTATGAGCAAAGAGATACAAAAACCCATGCAAGAGATTGTTCAAACGGCTCAAATAGCCTTTGGTGTCGAGATTGACCCCGCCAAAAGAAGGCATTTGGAGAAGATAGAGACGAGTGCTAAGCTACTTGAAGAGATGATAAACGACATATTGGATTTTAGCACTTTGGCTATGGATGAGCTTATTATCCAAAAAGAGAGCTTTGATTTGCTCAAAACCCTTGATGATATGATGCATCTTTTGGATACTTACGCCACACTGCAAGGGATTAAGATTGACCTATCCTACGGCAAAGATCTCAAACGCTACTACGTAGGTGATGCCTTTAGGATACGACAACTTCTTTTGAATATTATTATCCATGCCATGAAGCTAACGCACGTTGAGACAATTGAGTTTTTTGTGGATTATCGTGAGGGCAATCAATTGTATTTTGAGATTAAAGATAGCGATTTGGAATTGACATCGGAGCAAATCGAGAGCTTTTTTAAGCCCTACAACGAAATTGATAGCTTGATGGTGCTAGGATTTACGCTCTCACAAGCTTTGGCTGGGATGATGAACGGGAAGTTTTGGATTGAGTCCAATCAAGGAAGCCGTTTTGTGGTGGAGATAGAGGCACTCCAAGCCCATGAAAGTGAGCAGTTGTCGTACGACTCCGAGGTACTTGAAGATCTCAAAAATGCACTCCGTACCCTTAGTGGTACCTATATACTTTTGATTGAGGAGTCGTTGGTGATTGTGCAATCGATACGTCACCATCTTGAAGCAAGTGAAATTTTTGTCGATAGAGCCAACAACGCCAAAGAGGCACTTAGGATGTGTCAAGATAGACCCAATCGCTACGAACTCATACTGATTGACATCGACAATGGAGTAGAGGGTGTGACGCAAATGAGGAGCTGGAATCAAACCCTGCCTATCGTTGCTCTAAGGGACAATTCGCACTTCATCGAGACGCAACACAATGCCCAAATAGACGATTGTATCGACAAACCTATTGATGCTATTGCACTCTACAAGGTGCTTTTGAAATACATATTTCCAAAATCCATCGTATCGACAAAGATCGAAAAAAATAGACGTGAAGTAGAGTTTCTTGCTTTTGAGAGCATCGATACGGCTATAGGACTCGCCAACAACCATCACGATAGCGAGGTCTATACCGAAGAGTTGCACAATTTTAGGGAGCAGTATTACGGGATGTATTTCCAAACTTTAGAAGATGATGAACTAGAAGAGTTATTGGGTGCTTTGAAAAATCACAGCAAAGAGATAGGAGCTTTGAAACTGCACTACGCCCTCATCAACTACGAAAACTACCACTCCCAAGAGTACCTATCCAAACTCTACAAAGAGCTGCACAGTGTCATTGAGGAGATTGAAGATAAGCTTGTGGAGTAGTGGCTCAAAGTTTCGCCTCGCAAGAGAGCATGAAATAATAATGGTCTAACCTTACGCACCTGCACTCTATTTGTAAAATATGCAGATGGAGTGGCATTTTAGAAGTGCGTAAAGGTCAGCTAGTAATCTTTTCCTCTGTTCTTGATAGCTTGAGCTGCTTCTCTATCGAGTGTTTTTTTCTTCAAATCGTCTCGTTTGTCGTGAAGTTTTTTCCCTTTGGCTAGAGCGATAGAGACTTTGGCACGGTTTTTTTCATTGAAATAGATACTAAGAGGGACAATAGTAAGCGTCTCTTTGGTGCTTTTGGCGAAGAGTTTATCGAGCTGTTTTTTATGCAACAAAAGTTTGCGTGGCGTAGTGTTGTCGGGAATGTAGTGCATATTGGTAGTATCTAAGTGTGAAATATGGGCATTGACCAAAAAAAGCTCACCTTTAATAAAGCGACAATAACTGTCTTTGATATTGACACGTTTAGCACGTAGGGCTTTGACTTCGCTTCCTTTAAGCACCATACCCGCTTCAAATTTTTCAATCATCTCATAATCATGAAAAGCTTTTTTATTGTTTGCGACTGGATTAATTGCCATTTGATTCTTTCTTTTTTACTATATTATAACATAAATGCCCTATTTTATACTATCTTGCGTATCTTTGAGAGTTACCAACTTGCACAATGTAGGTGATAATTTGATATATATGATAAATTTACTTGCTTTTACTCTTTTTTTTAGGTAAAATGCTTTCACTTAAAGATGATTTAGAGTTTCATCTATTTTGGTTTACGTTAGATTTATACTACAGTTACCTCATGATATACACAAACTCCCTATTGACACTTTAGTACCAACACTTCATTTTGAAGAACAATACACAACAAGGATATGCAATGGCAGATCAACACAACGGAACCGTAAAATGGTTCAACAGCGAAAAAGGTTTTGGATTTATCCAAATGGAAGATGGTAGCAAAGATCTATTTGTACACTACAGCGACATCAACAAAGACGGTTACGGAAGAGTATCTCTTGAAGATGGTCAAAAAGTGAGTTTTGAAATCGGCGAAAGCCCAAAAGGCAAACAAGCCAAAAACGTTCAGATTCTCTAATCGTTTCACTTCCCTATCCTCGAACATTCTTTGAGGATAAACTCTCATATCTTTTACCCTCCAGCACAATTTCAATCCAATGTTACACAAAAAAAGTTTTTGTTATACACTATTTATACCAAAGTCAAATTCAATACCAACATTTTGAACCAAAATAGCTAATCTTGATAACTATTATGGTAACATATTGTCACAAATTTTATGAACCAAAGGATGACATACAATGGTACAAGCACCCGATTTAACCACCTCATGGGTTGGAATTGTCTCGATGCTCACATTTTTAGTGGGTTACTACTTTATTGCGACGGAAAATCGCTACCACATCAACAAAGCCAAACCCGCTCTTTTTATTGGTACATTTATCTTTATACTGATTGGATTTTACTACGCTATCAATGGATTGGACAAAGAAGCACTTCATTATGAAATGAATCATCTTATTATTGAAATCGCTGGGATATTCTTTTTCCTCTTTGTAGCCATGACCTATATCGAAGCGATGGTGGATAGAAATGTCTTTTTGGTACTGCGTGTCAAACTTGTCACAAGAGGGTTGAGTTATAAACAACTCTTTTGGATTACAGGATTATTAGCGTTTTTTATCTCACCCGTAGCTGATAATCTTACAACTGCTCTTATCTTATCGACGGTACTTATCACCATTGACAAAGATAATCATACATTTGTTGTTCCCTCGGCTATTGGTATTGTCGTCGCTGCAAACGCTGGAGGAGCATGGTCGCCCTTTGGAGATATTACGACTTTGATGGTATGGGTAGCAGGAAAAGGAGCTTTTGCTGATTTTTTCTATCTCTTTCCTGCAGCATTTTTAGGCTGGGGAGTTACCGCCTTTTTATTAAGTATCTACGTTCCTCACGGCACACCGCCCCTACCCGATACCAAAGAGAAAATTCGATTACTTACAGGAGCCAAAGTCATTATGGGTCTTTTTGCTCTTACTATTTTCTTTGCCGTTATGTCACACCAAGTACTTCACCTTCCTGCGATGTGGGGTATGATGTTTGGTTTGGCGTTGCTTAAGCTCTACACCTACAAACTCAACCACGATATTAGAATGCGAGGAGGCGTAGATAGCGACTACAACGGTGTTGATGATAGCGAAGAGAGACCTCTTAATGTCTTTAAATTCATTGCCAAAATCGAAAACGATACCCTACTCTTCTTCTTTGGTATCTTAGCGGCTGTTGGCGGACTTCACTTTTTAGGATTTTTGGAGTACTTTACGGCGTTGTACGATAAATTTGGTGCAACGGCTGTCAATATTGGCGTAGGATTTTTATCTGCTTTTGTGGATAATGTGCCTGTTATGAGTGCAGTGCTTAAAGCAAGTCCCGATATGGGAATCGATGCACACGCTCAATGGATGCTTGTGACACTTACAGCGGGGATTGGAGGAAGTCTTATCTCCTTTGGTTCAGCAGCGGGTGTAGGAGTCATGGGTAAACTCCACGGTGTCTATACCTTTTCGGCTCACATGAAATATGCATGGACGGTTTTGATTGGCTACATTCTCTCGATTGCCATTTGGTATGTTCAATTTATCATTATGGGAATAGGACACTAAACTTCTCAATAAATACTCCCTTGGGGGAGTTTTGTATCATTACTTGTCTAGCAAATCATTAAGCATACCCTACAATCGCAAGATATGCAAAACGATGGATTAGTACATAAGGTAACGAATACCCACATTGCCTAAAAAGTAGTTGTTTTGATTGGTAGATATGAGATCTTTTCCCTCTAAAACCAGATTGATAGAGTCATCTAGTTTCACCTCTAGCCCTGCCCCAATAGCTGCAAATGCTCCGTCTTCGTTTTCGTTGATGACACCGTATTCAAAGGCTTGATAGCCAAAACCTGCCATAAGAAAGGGAGAGACGGTTGAATTTTTGTTAAAATCCCACAGTGCATTAGCCCCCATTCGCAAAACATTAGCCTCCCCAAAACCTTTATAAAGACCCTCACTGTAATCCAATGCCAACTGCACACGATTGACCATAAGACCCTCTTCAAGAGTATCTCTGTTAAAATCGAGCCGAACACCGTAGGTATAGTCGTTATCGAGGTTTGTTGTATCGGAGTTTATTGTACCACCTACAACAGGGGTCACGGAGAGACTCTCCGTTTGTGCCAACGCCAACGAAGAGAGCAAAGCTATTGCAAGTAACTTTTTCATGAGTACTCCTTAAATAATATTAACTCACGTTTCTATTTTACTATTTTTTTGTTTAATATTAATAGTAATTAATATAAATGCGATACCTTTTTCAACTTTTGGTGTCAAAATAGGATTAAATAGTGTGCAATAATATTAATCTAAGTTTCATTAGAGTATTATTATTACAACCTTAGTTTGCATGGTCAATAAGAGTTTTTGATAAGTTTGAAAATTTTAAAGGTCTTTTGATGAATTTCATAGATATTTTGGGAGCTCACGGCAGTATCTCACATGAAGCATTTACCACCTGTTTGCGTGTCTCAAAGGATATTGTTATAGATGGTGGAAATATCATTCGTGGGCTTGGCGAAGAGGCGTACAAAATCAACCACATTTTTATCTCACATGCTCATTTGGATCATATCATTGATATAGCCTTTTTGATTGACAATACCTTTTTGCTTCGTCATCAACCCCTCAAAATCTACGCTACCTCCAAAACCATTGAAATTTTTAAAAAAAATATCTTCAATTGGGATATTTGGCCCGATTTTAGCACTTTGCAACTTCCCAAAATCAATGAAAACTCACTGGAGTTTATCGAAATAGAGTTTGACAAAGAGTACTTTTTTGATGATGGCTTTAGCATTACCCCCATTGAAGCCAACCATACTGTGGAGTGTAGCGGTTATTTGTGCAAAAAAAATTGCGATAGTATCTTGTTTTCAGGCGATACCTACAAAAATCCAAAACTTTGGAATCGCATCAACAGCGACACATCCATCAAGGCACTCATTATTGATGTCTCATTTCCCAATCGATACGCCCATATTTCTGAGATTAGCAAACACATGTCTCCTATTCACCTAAAAGATGAACTTACGCTACTCAAACGTCACGATTGTCAAATCTATGTCTATCACATCAAGCCCATCTATCAAGAGATTATTACACAAGAACTCGTAGAGATTGGAATAGAAAAAACACACATTTTATCGGGCTACGAAAAGATTGCGTATCATGATGGGGAATTGCTCAAAAAAAAACAACAACCACAATATTCATGACAACATCAAGCGTCTCAACAAAATTGGCATTGCTCTCTCCTCTGAACACGAACTCCCCTTGCTTTTGGAGATGATTATACAAGAGTCGATGAATCTTACCCATTGCGACGGGGGAACGCTCTATTTGCGTGATGGAGATGAGCTTAAATTTCACATCGCACAAACCATTTCATTGGGTAAATACATGGGTGGTTCACACGACCCTATTAGCTGGAAGCCTCTATCTATCTATCTTGAAAACGCTCAAGAAAATCGTGGCATGGTAGCAGTAACAAGTCTGCTCGATGATCGCATTATCAACATCAAAGATATCTATGCCGATGGTGAGTTTAGATTTGAGGGTTCCAAAAAATTTGATGCTTCCAACAACTACCATTCCAAATCCAGCCTCACCATACCCATCAAAAATCACGACAATGAAGTGATTGGAGTATTGCAACTGCTCAATAAATTGGATGAGTGCGACACCCCTATCGCCTTTGGTCGCATTGATGAGGATATTATTAGCTCCCTTGCCTCACAAGCGGGTGTTGCTATCAACAACGCACAATTTATCAAAGATATTGAAAAGATGCTTGAGTCATTCCTGCAAAGCATCGTCTATGCCATGAGCGAAAAGTCTCCCCATACCGCCTCGCATATCCACAAAATGGTAGCCTTTGCCAATATGCTTGTTGATGCTATTGATAAAGATGAGACGATTTTTAAAGAGAAACGCTTTAGTGACCTCCAAAAACAAGTCATTAATATATCGGCTTGGATGCACGATGTGGGCAAAATTGCTACTCCCGATTTGGTGATGGAAAAATCTACCAAACTTGAATCATCGGTTGATAAAATTGAGATGATTAAGGATCGCTTTGAATTAATTAAAAAAGATTTGGAGATTGAGTATCTCAAAGCCAAACTAGAGGGTATCGACATCGAAGAAACACAACTCAACAGTGCCATTGAGAAGCTTTCATCCGATTTTGAAAAGTTGGCAACTTATAATATTGGTGGTGAATATTTAGCACAGGAGAGTGTTCATTTTATTCAAAATATGGCGCATACACCTTTGAAAGTATTTAATAAAACCTATATATTGCTTACGCAAGAAGAGGCGGCTTTGCTCTCAATCCAAAGAGGTACGCTAAGCGACAGCGATAGAGCTACCATCAATCGCCACGCCCTTATCACACTCAATATGCTCAACAAGCTCTATTTGCCCAAAAAATACAAAGATATTCCCCAAATCTCAGGCAATCACCACGAAAAAATCAACGGCAAAGGCTACCCTAAAGGACTCAAAGGTGATGAGATTAGCTTTGAAGCGAGAATTTTAGCAATAGCCGACATCTTTGAGGCTATCACTGCCAAAGATAGACCCTACAAAAAGCCAAACTCCATCACCACCTCGATGGAGATTATCCACAAAATGACCGACGAGGGCGACCTTGATGCTCAAATTGTTGAGTTTTTGGAAAGCTCCAAACTCTATCTGGAGTACGCCAAAAAGTACGATATAGAGCTATAGGCAACTCTAAATTTACAATGAAACACTATCACTTAGTAGCAATTGTGCTATAATTACGCCATGAAAAATCTATTACAACAGTATCTTCCCTACATCAAGGCCTATAAGCTCTATTTTATCTATGCCATTTTGGGCATGATTGCCATTGCCATTGGCACTACAGGAACGGCTCACCTTATCAAGCCCGTATTGGATGATATATTTATCAACAAAGATGAGCAGATGTTGCAAATTTTGCCTTTTATGTTTGTGGCTGTTTTTACCCTCAAAGGTGTGGGCAAATTTGTGCAAACCTACTATATGTCCTATATCGGTCAAGATATTGTGCGTCAATTGCGCGATAGAGTTGTCTTGCATTTAACCCATTTGGATATTGAATTTTTTAAAAAACGCCACACAGGGGAGATTATCTCACGTATTACCAACGATATTACCCGCATTCAAGAGGTTGTCTCTAGTATCATTCCCAACCTCTTTCGTGAAATCTTTACCATTCTAGCATTGAGCGGCTACATTCTCTATCTTAATCCCAAACTTGCCTTTTATTTTTTTATTTTTTTACCTCTAGTGATCTATCCTATTGCACGACTCGCCAAAAAAATGCGCAAATATTCACGCCTATCGCAAGAGAGCAGTGCCGATATGACGACACGATTGGGAGAGATTTTTTACAATATTGACGTTATCAAATCCAACTCCTCGCAAGAGTTTGAACATAAACGCTTTGCGATACAAAACTTTTGGGTCTTTAAATACATTATGAAACAGATCAAAACCCACGCTCTCACCTCACCCGTCATGGAAATTATCGGTGCTGTAGCCATTGGGGTTGTCGTCTATATTGGCGGTATGGAGGTGATACGGGGAAACATGAGTGTGGGAAGTTTTTTTGCTTTTGCAACGGCTCTTTTTTTGCTCTATGACCCCATTCGTCGCCTCTCAGCTCTCTACAGTAAATCCCAAGATGCCGTTGCAGCCAATATTCGTATGCAAGAGCTACTTGCAATGCAAACCAAAATCAAAAACGGTATCTTAAAGATGGATTCAACGGTTGATAGGATTGATTTTGAAAACGTTACCTTAGAGTACGATACCAAAAAGGTCTTAAACGGTATCACGTTGAGCGTTTCCAAAGGTGAATACATCGCTCTAGCAGGAAGCAGTGGGGCAGGAAAAAGCTCTTTGGTAGCCCTTTTGGTACGCTTTTATGACGCAACGCAAGGAAAAATTACCATCAACTCTCATGATATTCAAGACTATGATTTAAATGCCTTACACAACGCTATAGGCTATGTAACGCAAAAAGTTTTTATCTTCAACGACACCATAGCCCAAAACGTAGCCTACAACAGCGACAAAATTGATGAAACGCAAGTAGTAGAGGCGCTCAAAAAAGCAAACGCATGGGAGTTTGTCCAAAATCTTGATGAGGGTATCGATACCATGCTTCAAGAGGGGGGCGAAAACCTATCGGGCGGACAACGCCAACGTATCGCTTTGGCACGTGCTTTGTACAAAAATCCCAAAATCCTTATCCTCGATGAAGCCACTTCAGCCCTTGATAACCAAAGCGAGGGGCTTATCAACAAAGCTCTTTTGGAGTTAAAAAATGATATGATAATAATTTCAATTGCCCATCGATTAAGCAGTATCGAAAACGCCGATACTATCTATATATTTAAAGAGGGTAAGGTTGTCTGTGTAGGCTTGGCTCAAGAGTTGCAAGTGCATTGCAAACATTATCAAGAGCTAAATCAAGATTATAAAAGTGAGTAAACGATGAAATTACGATACATATTAGCCACCTTGTTGCTTGTCTCTTCACTCTCATGGGGAGATAGCACCAAATACCCATTTTTTGGAATAGTAGGTCTAAGCAGTGCCATAAACGGTGAAAATGGCGGGGTAGTAGGGATACGCTACGGACAACAATCTCAAGATTGGCGAACAAGTTTTACCGTAGAGACTCCCTATCAAGAGTATCAACTTATAAGCGTTGCTATAGATAGAACCCTACTCTACTCGCTGACAACCTCCAAACTTAGAATTTACGGCGGTTTGGTAGGGGCTGCGATACTCTTTGACAAAAACGATGGTTCGGGCGATAAAAGTGTGGGTTATGGATACGGATTGGGAGCGGGTTTGATGTATTATCTTACAGACAATATTGATTTGGATTTGGGTTATCGCTACATGCTCGTCAATGATGTCGATAATCTTGATGAGATTAGCTCATTTGGCTTTGCCTTGCACTATTTTTTCTAGGAACAAACCATGCCTTACAACAAACTCAACGATTTTGAAGCCCAAATTATCCTTCACAAAGGTACGGAAGCTCCCTTTAGCGGTCTCTATTGCAACAACAAAGAGGAGGGTATCTATCTGTGCAAACAGTGCAATACTCCCCTTTTTCATTCACAATCGAAATTTGATTCGGGTACGGGGTGGCCTAGTTTTGATGAAGCCATTGATACCAATGTCAAATCCATTCCCGATAGCGATGGAAGACGTGTAGAGATTGTATGCACTCAATGTGGCGGACATTTGGGTCATGTTTTTAAAGGTGAGGGCTTTACATCTAAAATGACACGCCATTGTGTCAATAGCGCTTCACTCAATTTTATCAAAGAAGCATAAAAGGGTCGATTTTGAATTTTAATAAACTAAAATTAGTCATCTACGCAGCCTATGTAACCAATCGTTTTGGCTTTAGATTTGGCAATAAAACGCTTAGTAATGACGTAAGAAAAGAGATGCGCATTGAGTACGCCAGTACCATATTGAGCAAACTCAATATTGATGTGGTAGTGGAAAATCAAGAGAAACTACCCCTAGATGGAAACTATATGTTAGTGTGCAACCATCGCAGCGTTATTGATCCCCTCATTGTCGAAATAGCTCTTAAAGCAAGTAATATCTACGGAGTATGGGTAGCCAAAAAAGAGCTCTACAACTCCTTTTTCTTTGGTAAGTTTACCAGTAATGCTGGGACGATTTTACTTGACCGTAGCTCCAAACAGATGGCGGGATTTTTTAAAGATGTCAAAGAGGCTTTGGAGAAAAATCAATCCATCTTCATCTTTCCCGAAGGCACACGCAACAAAAGCCATCATGCTATTAGTGAGTTTAAGAGCGGTTCGCAACTCATTGCTATCAAAAATCGGGTAAATATTATCCCCGTCTATATCAACTCAAATGCCCATGAAGTTCTCAAAGAGGCTATCAATAACAACAAAATTCAAAGAGAGATTACCATAAAAATTGGAGATGTTATCCCCTACAAAGAGAGCAAACATTTAGCTCAAAGATACAAAGAGAGTTTTGGACTAGAATAAAAACCCAAAGCTTTAAAGAGAGTGAAATAACTGCTAAAAAAGTACTTCGACAAGCTCAGCACGAACGGTTTTACGCTATCCGTTCACCCTGAGCCTAGTCGAAGGGTTTATTATTTCACACTCTCTTTAACTTTGAGTCTATTGATTCATCATATCCAAAAACTCATCGTTGTTTTTGGTTTTTGCCATTTTGGAAAATAGAAACTTCAGACCCTCTACCTCTTCCATGTTTTGCATAGCGTTTCGCAACGCCCATACTTTTTGAAGCGTTATCTCATCGCTCAAAAGCTCCTCTTTGCGTGTTCCCGATTTGGTCACATCAATAGCAGGATAGATTCGTCGTTCGGAAATGTTTCGGTTGAGTACCACTTCGGAGTTACCCGTCCCCTTGAACTCTTCAAAGATAACCTTATCCATTTGACTGCCCGTATCGATCAAAGCCGTAGAGATAATAGTCAAACTCCCGCCCTCTTCAACGTTACGTGCAGCACCAAAAAAGCGTTTGGGTTTGTGCAACGCATTGGCATCCACACCACCCGAAAGTACCTTACCACTGCTAGGCGTAACGGTATTGTAAGCACGTGCCAAACGGGTAATGGAATCGAGTAAAATCACAACATCTTTGCCCAGTTCCACTCGTCTTTTGGCTCGTTCAATCACCATTTCAGCTGTGCGTACATGGTTTTGAGCAGGTAGGTCAAAGGTAGAGCTATAAACCTCGCCTTTGACGGAGCGTTGCATATCGGTTACCTCTTCGGGACGCTCATCGATAAGCAAAACCATCAACGAGGCTTCGGGATTGTTGGCAGTAATACCGTGAGCCAACTCTTT
>DYMA01000052.1 GCA_020721815.1 Sulfurovum sp.
CTGGGGGCTTTAAGTGCTTTAAGCTATCTTTAATTTGGGAAGATTCGTTTAAATACTCCATAAAAATAAGTATATAAAAATTCATATAAATAATTGATAAATAAGATAAGTTGTATTTAAATTACAGTGACTTTAAAAAAACTTTTTATTAGGTTTAGCTGTAGGTTTGGCTTTAGCCGAACATTTGGAGTTATTGGAAGCCCAGAACTCAGCTAAAGCCGAGGCTACGCTTTTAAGGTTGATGCTTACAAGCAATTTAAAACGATACCATAGGGCTGCCCTCATCCAAAGGCAAGGTATCTCCACTGTAGCGGATAAATTTCTCAATGCGTCGAATACCATCACGAATAAGCGAAATATCACTCGCAAAAGAGAATCTAAAATATCCCTCCAATCCAAAACCAATCCCAGGTACGACGGCTACGCCCACTTTTTCAAGCAAATCTTTGGCAAAACGCATCGAATCGTTGGTAATGTCTTTGATATTGACAAAGAGATAAAAGGCTCCTTGGGGGGCAATAACGCTTACACCTGGGATTTGATTGAAGAGTTCAACGGCTTCAACGGCTCTTGCCTCGAAGGCTCTTCGCATACTCTCTATCTCTCTATCAACTTCACCGTTGAGTGCAGGAATAGCGGCGTATTGTGTAATGGAGTTGATATTGGAGGTGCTTTGACCTTGCAAATCTCGTATGGCGGATATTAGCTCTTGATTGGGAGAGGCTAGGTATCCAAAACGCCATCCCGTCATCGCAACGGCTTTGCTTAGTCCATTGATAGTAATGGTGCGAAGATACATATCACGGCTAATACTTGCTGTAGAGGTAAATTTTGTCTCATAGATGAGCTTTTCATACATCTCATCGGAGGCTACAAAGATATTGGTATCTTTAAGGACACGAGCCAAATCCTCAAGCTCCTCTTTGGAATAGACGCTTCCTGTAGGATTGGAAGGAGAGGTCAAAATAAGCATTTTGGTTTTGGGCGTAATGGCTGCGTAGAGTTGTTCGGCGGTGATTTTAAACTTGGCAATATCATTGGTCTCAATAAAGACAGGCGTACCCCCGCAAAAAGTAACGAGTTCGGGATAGGTTACCCAGTAGGGAGCGGGGATAATCACCTCATCGCCCTCATCAATCAACACTTGAAAGAGATTAAACAAAGAGTGCTTAGCACCGTTGCTCACGATAATATCATTAGGAGCGTAAACAATACCGTTTTCACGCTCTAGCTTTTCACTAATAGCCTCTAATAGTTTGGGAATACCCCCTACAGCGGTGTATTTGGTCATCCCCCTATCAAGCGCCAATTTTGCTTCATCTTTGATGCGTTGGGGTGTATCAAAATCGGGTTCACCTGCGGAGAAACTGATAATATTTTTACCCTCTTCTTTGAGTTTTCTAGCCAAATCCGAAATCTCCAATGTTAATGATGGAGAGAGTGTTTGCATACGTTTTGCTAACATTTTATCTATACCCTTGATAAAAAAAATTTGAAAAATTATACTATCAAAGGGGTTAAGATGAGTTTGAAGTTAGGCTATCTTAATCATTTTTATAATCAAACCCTATCGCTTTAGAGTATTTATGCTAAAATTGTGCCGTTTTTACACTACTACTAGGAATCACCTTGCAAAAAAACCATCTCATTGAACTGCTTACCCAAAAAGACAACCGCAAAAAAAAGAGCAAAATACCCGCTCGTCTTGATTTTTTGCAAAGTGCCACAGGTGCTGTTTTGGTACTTTTTATTATCTTTCACCTTCTTTTTGAATCCTCTATTTTGCTTGGCAAAGATGCGATGTATGCCCTTACCAAAGCTTTTGAACTTGATTTTATATTTGAAGGAGGTGAGCCTTTGTTTATCGCCTTTTTGGCGTTTGGAGTCTTTGTTGTCTTTATTCTTCATGCGCTTTTGGCGATGCGTAAATTTCCCTCATCCTATCGAGAGTACAGTGCTTATCGCCTCCATGCCAAAATGATACAACACAGCGATACTTCATTGTGGTTTATTCAGATTACGACGGGCTTTATGATGTTTTTTTTGGGCTCGATCCATCTCTACACCATGATGACTCAACCCGATAAGATTGGTCCTTTTGCCTCAGCCGATAGAATCTATTCCGATACGATGTGGCCTATGTATCTTTTGCTGCTTGTTTCGGTAGTGCTTCATGCGAGTGTGGGACTCTACCGCCTTATTATCAAATGGGGATGGTTTGAGCGTGAGAAATCCAAATGGATGATTAAAGCCGCAACGATTTTTTATCTAGGAATAGGGCTTGTTTCATTGGGTGCTTATATGAAGATTGGATACGAACATCGTGGAGAGTACGGCAAACGTTACACAGTGGAGATTAAAAAATGAAAATTATATACAGCGATGCCCTTATTGTGGGTGGAGGATTGGCGGGATTGCGCAGCGCTATTGCGACCAAAGAGAAGGGATTAGATACCATTGTGCTTAGCATGGTTCCTGTCAAACGCTCTCATTCAGCTGCCGCTCAAGGGGGTATGCAAGCCGCTCTTGCTAATAGTGTCATGGGAGAGGGAGACAATGAAGATGTCCACTTTGCCGATACTGTCAAAGGAAGCGATTGGGGGTGCGATCAAGAGGTGGCTCGTATGTTTGTAGCTACTGCTCCCAAAGCGATACGAGAACTTGCTAACTGGGGAGTGCCGTGGAGTCGCATCAGTGCAGGGGAGCGTACCGTCATTATGAATGGGCAAAAAGAGATTATCAAAGAGGCCCAAGAGGCTCATGGACTCATCAATGCCCGTGACTTTGGAGGCACCAAAAAGTGGCGAACCTGCTACACCTCCGATGCTACGGGTCACACCATGCTCTATGCCGTAGCCAATGAGGCACTTAGACGCAATGTCATTATCCACGACCGCAAAGAGGCGATATCGATTATCCACGATGAAAAAAAGGCGATTGGGGTAATTGCACGGGATTTGGTCAATGGAGAGCTTATCGCTTATGTCGCCAAAGGGACAATGATAGCCACAGGCGGATACGGACGTATCTACAAACAATCCACCAACGCCATTATTTGCAAAGGTATCGGGACGGCTATTGCCCTTGAGACAGGAGTAGCAACGCTGGGCAATATGGAAGCGGTGCAGTTTCATCCTACTCCTATTGTTCCCTCGGCTATTTTGCTCACAGAGGGGTGTAGAGGCGATGGTGGAGTGCTAAGAGACAAAGATGGCTATCGCTTCATGCCCGATTACGAACCCGAAAAAAAAGAACTCGCCTCTCGTGATGTCGTAAGCCGTCGCATGATACAACATATTCGTGCAGGTAAGGGCGTACCCTCTCCTTATGGTGAGCATCTATGGCTTGATATTTCGATTTTGGGACGCAAACATATCGAAAAAAACCTGCGTGATGTGCAAGATATTGCCAAAACTTTCAACGGTATCGATCCCGCTGATGAGGGGCAAAAAGGGTGGATGCCTGTATTGCCCATGCAACACTACTCCATGGGAGGGATTCGTATCAAGCCTACAGGAGAGAGTACGACACTTGCAGGACTCTTTGCAGCGGGTGAAGCGGCATGTTGGGATCTGCATGGATTTAATCGCCTCGGGGGCAACTCGGTGAGCGAAGCGGTGGTATCGGGGATGATAGTGGGTGAGCATTTTGCTACCTATTGCAAAGAGACCCATCTCAACACCAATACCTGTATCATAGCTGAATTTATAAAAAAACAATCCAACTATCTCAATGAGATACTAGCCTACAACGGCAAAGAGAATATCTTTGATATCAAAGATGAGATGCGCAGCATCATGCAAGAGGAGGTGGGGATATTTAGAAACGAAGAGGGGTTACAAAGAGCCGTGAAGCGTCTTGAGGAGCTACTCATCATGACCAAACAGATCAATGTCAAATCCAAAATCCGTGGCAACAATCCCGAACTCAACGAAGCCTACCGTGTCCCCAAGATGCTCAAAATCGCTTTGTGTGTCGCTAAGGGAGCATTGGAGCGAAGAGAGAGTCGTGGAGCGCACTATCGAGAGGATTATATCAAGCGTGATGATCTCAATTGGCTCAAACGTACCATTACTCGCTGGGAAGACCCAGAGGCTACCACGCCAACGATTAGCTACGAAGAGCTTGATATTGCCAAAATGGAGCTACCTCCTGCCTTTAGGGGGTACGGTCGTAAAGATTCGATTATCGAACACCCCAAAAGCATGGAGAGAAGCCAAGAGATAGAGGCGTTCAAAGCAGCTAATCCCCAGATGGATAGATTTGAACTGCAAGAGCAATTGATGCCTTTTGAGTTGCCCCTTGATTACAAAAAGAAAAATCAACGCATAGGAGTAGAGTATGCATAGAATTTATGAAGATGGAGGAAGAGAGATTGTACTGACTATCTTTCGCCACGACCCCAACAATGAAGACTCCATTCCGCATTTTCAAGATTACCCGATTATCGAACGCCCAGGAATGACACTCTATATCGCCTTGACGCAAATTTATACCTCTATGGATCACGATGTAAGTTTTGATTTTGTCTGCCGTGCGGGTATTTGCGGCAGTTGCGCTATGGTTGTCAATGGCAAACCCCGTTTGGCTTGTCGAACGCTGACGAGTGAGTTTAGCGAGGGTAAGATTACCCTTTTGCCTCTGCCTACCTTTCAACACATCAAAGACCTCTCGGTTGATACGGGAACCTTTATGAATGCAATGACCAAGCAAGTAGAGGGGTGGATAGTCAATAACAGCCCCCAAGATATCTCCACCATCGAAAAACCTGTAGAACCCGAACTTAGCGATGAGATATTTGAACTCGATCGCTGCATTGAGTGCGGTATCTGTTTGGCCAGTTGCGCTACCAAAGTGATGCGACCCAATTTTGTAGGTGCGGTAGGACTCAACCGTGTGGCACGATTTTCCCTTGACCCGCACGATAGCCGAAGCGATGAGGAGTTTTATGAGTTGATTGGAGATGATGAGGGTATCTTTGGATGTATGTCGCTTATGGGGTGTCAAGACCACTGCCCCAAGCACCTTCCGCTCCAAAAGCAAATAGCCTATATGCGTAACAAAATGGTAAAGGTACGCTAAATGCCCTACACATTGGAGTTTGAAACGATTATCGATTGCACTCTTGAGGGATTGTATGCTTTTCATGCCAATCCCTACAATCTACCGCTCATTACACCGCCCAATATCAAAGTCGAGGTTATCAAGCTCGATAAACCCATCCAAGAGGGTAGCCAAGGAGTGTTAAAAATCAAAAAAGGTTTGATAGCCTTTGAGTGGGAGTTTGTGTTTGAAAAGGTGACACCCCAGCTCATTATCGACCGCTCGTTGCGTTCCCCTTTTAAGAGTTTTGTACACGAACACCACTTTATTGCGATTGAAGATAGCCGCACAAAGTTGCTTGATAGAGTCACTTTTGAGCTACCCTTTGCACCGCTTTCCAATCCTATAGCGTGGTTTGTACGCTACGATATAAAAAATATGTTTATTTACCGCCATCAAAAAACACTGGAGTACTTTAGCGATGAGGTATTTGCTTCGCTATAGGGCGTTATCAAAAATCTATAGCGTATTGAGTAGCTCCTCGACGCAGGTTTCGATGATGGTGTAAACCTCTTCAAAGCCCTCAAAGCCATCAAAGAAATAGGGGTCGGGTACGTCGCCGTTTGTTGTGTCGTAGTGGCGTAGTTTTGTGATATGCTTAGCGCCCATGGCGTACAAATCCTTTTGATTGGAGCTATCGAGTGCGATAATAAGCTCAAAAGCACTAAAATCTTTGGGAGTTACCGCTCTGGCTTTGAGGTGCGATATATCTATGCCGTGGAGTGTGGCTATTTTTTGTGAGCCTTCGCAAGGCGCTTCGCCGATATGCCAATGGCTCGTCCCTGCACTATCGACAACAATATCCCAACCTTTTTGTTTGATTTTTTCTCTTGCAATAGCCTCCGCTAGGGGAGAGCGACAGATATTGCCCAAGCAAACAAATAAAATACTCTTAACCATCGATGGTATCGTATGCTTTGGGGATGCGGCATTGAAGATGGGAGGGGGCAATATCTTTGGGGCTGGATTTGAGATTTTTAAAGACTATCTGCACCATGTTTTCAAGCTCATCGTAGTAAGCGATTTGCGTGATTTCGTTGTTTTTATTGACTTTTAGGGTATAGGTTTTGCCATCGTATTGGGCGGTGTAAACGCTAGGGCGTAGTGCTTTGGCATTTTGGATGATTTTGTCTAGCTTTATGGCTTTGTTGAGTTTGTAATAGGAGACTTGTTCAAGGTCATGATCGACTACCACAAGACGTACATTATCACTGCAAACATCTTTTTTGGTTGGTTTTTGGTAGAGCCATTTAAGTCCGTTGGCTTTTGAAAACTGCAACGTTCCGCTGTAGTGTAGCTTCTTTTTTTTGGGATTGGTGACGATTTGTTCAAACGAGGCACTAAAGCTCGTAGGCAAATCTATCGCACTCCACCCCAAAGCGTTTAGTAATACTAGGATAATCAAAACTCTCATGCACGTTCTCCATAGATTGAGGCGAGTTCAAGATAGGTACTGATGTAGTGGACAAAAAATTTGATAAATTTGACATCATTGGCATCAAAACTCCCCTCTTTGTTGAGTACTTGCAGTACACCAATCACCTTTTTGCTCGAATCAAAAATAGGGGCTGAGACGATATTTTTGGTAACAAACCCCGATTGTTCATCGATAGAAGTCAAAAAATCGGGATCGGCGTAGGGATTATTGAGAACTATCTCCTCTTTGATGCGTAAGGTTTTACCCGCTATCCCTTTGGTATCGGGGATTTTGATATGGTTAATGCTATCGGCAAGTGTCGTCCACAAAACCTTTTTGGCTTTGTCGTGCAAAAAGATAGAGCTTCGCTGGGCTTGTGTAATCTCTTTGGCGTAATCGGCAATAAGGTGCATTCCCTCTTTAAGGGCAGGTTTGTTGAGCAGTTTGCGTCCAAAGGTGGCCAACTTTGCAAATATCTCTTGTTTTTCCATGAGATTCTCCATTTGATACAAGGATTGAATAAGATAAAAATTGCTTAAGTATAACGAAAAATAGATAATAAAAAAGAGCCACTAAGACTCTTTTTTGAGATTGTACCAATCAATATTGCGTGAAATGTACATAATAGTGGAGAGAATAACAAAGAGCATGGTTGTGCCAATGACTAAGGCATAATCTTGCATTTGAAGCAACATATAGACAAAAACATAAAACAAACTCATCACACCAAAGAGTGCCAAAAGCGATTTGCGGTCTCGAAAGACACTCATAGAGTAGAGCGTAATAGAGGCTATGGTAGCAATCGATGAGATAATGTAAGCCTTGTCAAATCCTATGTGTTCGCTAATGGAGATAAGCAAAGCAAAAAAGAGAACGAGTCCAAAGCCAACCAAGATGTATTGAAAAGGGTGAATGGGACGCTTGATAAAGATTTCAACAAAAAAGAAAGTAATAAACGTAAGCACAATCAACAGTACGCCGTATTTGATGCTTCTATCGCTCTTTTTATAGTAATCAATAGGCACCATAAACTCTACCCCAAAGGAAGACTCCATAAATTTTGTCGAATCGTTGTATTTTTGATAGTAGCTATGGTCTTGATTGGAGTTGTATTTGTATTGTTGCAACCGTGCTATGTCGTTACCTTGAAAGCTTTGAGGATAGGCACGGTTGATATCGATAACGCTCCATGTGGCATCAAAATGGCTAGGGGTAATGGTGTGGGATGAGGGCAAAAAGTCTCCCATAAAGTTGGGATTACCCCAATCTGAGTCCATGACGACACGGTTCTCTTTACCATAAGGTAAAAAGAAGATTGATTGAGAGCCTCGAAGTTTGAGATTGTTGATACGAAACGAAGTGGTGCTTTGAGTAGGGTCAAATTCAACGGGCATGCTAACACCGCTTTTGATAGCACCAGAGATTTGAGCCGATTTGATTCCTGGAGTAAAAAATCCTTTTTTGCCATCAAACTCCAAAGCGATTCGCTCTTCAACCCCACGCAAATCACCAATACCAAATGAGAGCGTAGCAAGATTGTAGAGAATATCCTTACTCTCGATTTGCCATTGACTAAAGTCGGGTTGTTCAAAATACCCCTCTATATCAATCAAAGCATTATAAACCACCACCTCATAGATGCTACGGTAGCGTATCGAGGGATTGACGGTGGCTTTGATATCGAGTTTGGCGGGTAAGAAGTGTACGTATTCAAGACGTTTTTTAAGCTCTTTTTTGGTGATGGTTTGATTGGAATCGGGGATTTTCTCCTCGTAATAGTCCCAATAGTAGCTGTTGTAGGGGATAGTAAGGATAGGTCCTTGAAGCGTTTGCGTATCACCCCATGTCGAGTATATCTCTTGGGCAACTCTGTTTTTATTGTAGCCTCGTTCGCTGATAAGTGAATCGACCATGCCCAGTGGAATGAGCAGTAGTATGATCAAAAAACCGATGGTAAAGAGTTTAAATGTCGTTGATTCACGCATCCATTGAGAATATTTTGTAGCCATGTTCGACTCCTTTTAGATGATTGAACAAATAGGCAAATTAGTTTTGCAACGCTTTGATAGACTCTAAAATCTTCTCTACTTTGTGCGTGGGATGGGCATCTTGATAGATAGGACGACCAATCACGGGAAAATCGACACGGTTTTCATAGGCACTTTGGAGTGTTGCTACACGCATTTGATCACCGCTCTCCTCTCCAAAGGGACGAATAGCGGGAGAGAGGGTGAGGAATTGGGCGTGAGTGAGTGCTTTGATAGCCAAACTCTCAAAAGCCGAACAGACTACCCCATCCAAACCGTTTGCGTAGCTCATAAGGGCAAAATCGTTGGCTTTGGTGGCAATATCTTGTCCATAAATCCCTTTGAAACTTGCATCATCAAAGGATGTCAAAGCCGTAACCGCCAAAACAAGCGGACGATTGGGAATATCTTTGATACGCTCCATGACCGTTTGCATCGCTTTGGCTCCTGCTGAGGCGTGAATATTGAACATATCGACACCCAAAGCAGCGATTTCACTCGCAGCATCCGCCATAGTGTTGGGAATATCGTAGAGTTTGAGATCCAAAAAAATCTTAAAGGTAGGATTAATGGCTTTGATAGCTTCCAAAAACGCCTTACCGTCACGAATGTAACTGCGAAAGCCAACCTTTAACCAAAGATTGTCGTAAGCGTGAAGTTGCTCAACCAATTGAAGGTTCTCTTTGGCACTGGGCAAATCAAGGGCGATAACCAAATCCATTATTTACCGCTCACTCTATGGCACTCATTGACAAAATGAATCGCATTTTCGAGCGGTACATCGGGGAGTATTCCATGCCCTAGATTGAAGATATGGCGTTTGCCCCCCATGGTGGTTTGCAACGCCTCAACGCACTGCGTCGTCGCCTCTTGAGAGTAGAGTCGGCAAGGTTCCATATTGCCTTGTAATACATATCTATCGCCCAGTTTCTCTTTGGCAAGTGCCATAGGCGTACCCCAATCGACACCAAAAACATCAAAATCGCCATAGACTAACCCACGCTCAATAAACGCCGCTACCCCTTTGGGGAACATGATAATGGGAATATGGGGATATTTGGCTTTGAGATAGTGTGCAATTTCGACCATGTATTGCCAACTAAACTCATCGTAACGACTCGGCTCAATTGCTGCCGCCCAACTATCAAAAATCTGCACCACATCAACTCCTGCTTCTATCTGTTTTTCCATATAGAGCTTGACCACATCGGTAACTTTGCGTAAAATGTTGTGCAACAAATCGGGTTGAGCGTAGAGCATTTTTTTGCAAATGTTGTAGGTTTTGGTACCTTCTCCTTCGATCATGTAGGTAGCCAGTGTCCACGGTGAGCCTGTAAATCCAATGAGGGCTTTGTTATCACCCCTTGCATCAAGCTGTTGGCGTAAAATTGCAATCGTCTCATAGACATAGGTGAGTCGAGAAGCCGCCTCTTCGCCGCCTAACAACCCCTCCAAATCCTCTTGCGTTGCGATAGGGTGGCTAAATTTTGGACCCTCGCCTTTGATAAAAGATAGCTCCATGCCCATCTCATTGGGGACTACCAATATATCGCTAAAGAGAATTGCCGCATCAACGCCTACGATATCGAGAGGTTGAAGTGTCACTTCTGCGGCTTTGGCGGGATTGTGACAAAGATTTAAAAAGCTTCCCACCTCGCTGCGTACTGCCATGTATTGGGGCAGATAACGCCCCGCTTGACGCATCATCCATACAGGAGTGTAGGGGGTATCTTTGCCCAAACAAGCATCTACAAAAATTTTACTCATCTGCTTTTACCTCTTTTTTTGAGGCATCTTTTTTCTTGCTCATCAAAGCCAAAAAGTAAAGCCCTGCCGAAAGTGCCAAAATAGAGAGCGATAGATAAGCCATCTCCAATGCACCGCTGTATTGCGTATGGAGGACTCTTTGAAAAAAATTGACCACAAGTACCATGACAATGACTTTGGCCAATTTATCTTTGAGTTCATCAAGTGAGTGAATTTCAAGCAACTTGGAGGAGCTACAGGTTTTGGCTATGTCAATATCGGAGATAAAAAGCTCATACAAACCAAAAGCAAAGATAAACATAACAATGGCTATCAAATAGAGATCAATAGCCCCAATAAGACCGCTCACAAGCACCTCATGAAAATCTTTGGGATGGAGATGGTTGAAGTAGGTTGAGATGACATACGAAGCAGCTTCAAAAATATCCACACTCGCCACTACAAAGAGAACCATACCCCCCAACATCGAAAAGACAACGGCAAAAATGACAAAAAAACGGCTATTCCACAATATCCATTCAAAAATCAACTCAATTCGTTTAACCGTACACACTATTGATTCTCCTCCATCGCTATCCATTTTTGAGCGATACGAACCGCATTGGTAGCAGCCCCTACACGTATTTGATCGGCAACGCCCCAAAGATGGAGGATATTGTCGCTAAAAATATCTTTGCGTATTCTACCTACATAGGTCTCATCGGTATCGGTAGAGGTGATGGGCATAGGGTATTGGTTGTTGGCTAGGTCATCAATTACGGTGACATTTTCCGCTTTTTCCAAAGCCTCTCGTGCCTTCTCCAAATCGACTACCACGCCCTCTTCAAACGTTACTGTAATCGACTCACTGTGGCTTCTTAGGACGGGGACACGCACACACGTAGCTGATACCGCAAAGGCAGAGTGCATGATTTTGTTGGTTTCTAGCACCATCTTCATCTCCTCTTTGGTGTAGCCATTGGGTTGAGGGGTATCGATATGGGGAATGACGTTAAAGGCGATTTGATGCACAAATGCCTCTTTTTTGTACTCATCAAGTTTGAAGTTAAAAAAGGCTTCCATTTGTCGCACAAGCTCCTCCATACCTGCCTTTCCTGCTCCAGATGTAGCTTGATAGGTACTTACATCGACACGCTTGATGGGGTAGAGATCATTGAGGGGTTTGAGCAATTGCACCATTTGGATAGTGGAACAGTTGGGATTGGCGATAATGCCCGTCTCTTCCCATAACCCAATATCATCGGGATTGACCTCGGGTACTACCAAAGGGACATTTTCTATCATTCTAAAGTGACTTGTATTATCAATCACCAACGCTCCTGCTTCAACGGCATACTTAGCATACTCAGCAGAAATCGAACCTCCCGCACTAAAAAAGGCGATATCTATATCCCTTCCTTCAAAAACATCTTGCGTTAGCACCTCGACTTTGTAGTATTTGCCGTTAAACTCTATCTCTTCACCCGCACTGTTGGCACTTGCTAGTGGCAAGAGTGTTCCTATGGGAAAATTTTGCTCTTTGAGTACTTCAAAGATCTGTTCACCTACTGCACCCGTTGCACCTACAACGGCTATATTGTATAATTTCAAAATCGACTCCTTGCTTTAGTATGCAAATTATACTTTATTTAATCCTTTATTGTCAAACCCGTTGCCTATTTATCCCATTCTCTCCAAAATCTCTTTGCGTTTTTCCCAATCGCTCATATAAATAGATAGATAATTGTAGAACTCACGAGAGTGATTTGGATATATCAAATGAACCAGTTCATGAAAAACTACATACTCTATACAGATTTTGGGCTTTTTGATAAGCTCGATATTGAGATTGATATAGGATTTATGAGGGTTGCAGCTTCCCCATCTTGTTTTCATTTGTCTGATTTTTATATCTTTTATCTCTTGCTTTACAATTTTATTAAACTCTTGCAAAATATTGAAAAAATGAAGCAGTGCTTTTTCATAGTACCACTCATAGACCAAATTTTGTTTTCGCTTCAAATCATTTTTATTTTTTACATAGATTTCCAAATAGCCTCTTTGAAGCTTCACACTCTCTTTATTTGATTGGATAACTTTTAGCCTATAGCTTCGCCCCAAATATTTAAAATCTTCACCGCTTACGAACTCTTTTTGGGTTGTTTCAAATGATGCAAAAAATTCTCTTTTTTTTTCTATCCATTTGGTTCTTTTTTTTACTATAAACTCAATATGCTCATCGCTGGTCATCTTTGGAGCGGTTATTATCACTTCCCCATTTGGCTTTACTTTTAAAGTGATATTTTTCACATCTTTTTTAATGATTTGGATCTTTTCAACCATAAAAACTTATCCCTATCCCTCTAATAGTTTGATAGATTTTCTCTTTGTTCTCAACTCTAATACCATACTCATCTTCGGTGTCCCAAAGAATATCTTCCATTGCACTTGTTATCTCATTTTCGACATCTCTGTTTTTGTGCCATTCGGGTTTTTTGGAAGCCTCTGCATAAATCTCATCAAATTTCAAAGTCAAATTTGTAACAATCACCTCAAAATCCACAACTTCTAAGTCGCCCAAAATATCACTCAAATTGTCATAAATAGCAAGTAGCGTTTTTTTATTTTCAAACTCTTTGGGGTATTTATCTGGATTTGGTTTTGCTATGCCTGTGATGAGGTCTTTTAACTGTTTTGCTTTTGCTAATTTTTCCTCTTCGCTAAGCCTTTTAGCTTTATATTCATTGATTACATCTTCAATCTGCTGGGCAATTGATTTGTAAAATGCTGGATTTGATTCCATTTTTTTCTTTTACTACCGCACTTACGGCACTCAAAATCGTGTCAGCTTTTGCACTTTTCCCCTCGACCCTTTGCACCTCCTCTTCAAACTCTGTTTCAAAGATATTCACAAGCCGAGTCAGCTCATTCACCTCTTTGGCACTTACAAAAGTATCAAGTAGCTTTTGCATCTGCTCTTCATATTTTCCAAAGTCGCAAGTTTCATGGTATCGTAACTGTGTTACTTTTCTAAGTTCATTGTAAAATTTGATTTTTTTCTTATAGCGAATCTTCCCAAATTAAAGATAGCTTAAAGCACTTAAAGCCCCCAGTG
>DYMA01000242.1 GCA_020721815.1 Sulfurovum sp.
TTTTATGCTATTGCTTTAAAGGGGATGGTACAACGTGGTGAAACTTGACATCTATTGATTTTGGAGGTTTTTGTGCGTAGAGCGTTGCATTTTTTCGTCATTTTGGCACTGTTTGTCGCCTATCAATGGAGCAACATACACGCCATTGCCCACCTAAAGCACGACTCCTATCATTGTAACCTCTGCAAAGCAACGCAAAACACACATCAAGCCTCTAGCCCTACTCATTTTGTTTTGGTCGATGAAAATATACTCCAAAACCAATACATCCAACAAAGAGTAGTCTATCCAAAGCCCCATCGTGCAATCCAAAAACCAATACGCAAAGGTTGGGATTTTGATGGTTTAAACCATTTTGAGGTAGCTTCTATTCCGCTGGGCTACGACTCTACTGCCCCGCCTCGTTTTTCATAATATTCCTACCAACCTTTAGCAGACTTTTGTAGGTTTGGCACTGCCAAACGTTTTTGACGATAGTACTATCCTACTATTTGTAAAATATGCAGATGCAATGACATTTCGAAGGTGGGACTTCAGTCCGATAAAAGTGCATAACATCAGTACTTAATAAAACACAACAATACATTTGGAGAACATTATGAAATTACACACCACAACCCTTTTACTTCTAGGCACACTTTTGGCAGGATGCGGCGGAAGCTCTAGCAATGCAGAGACTACCGATACCACCATGAACACGATTGATTTACCCGATGGTCTTACGATGATTTTTTTTGACAACACCACCTCTAGGCAATACCTCTATGATACCCAGAGTGAAAAATATGAAGATATGAACAGCGATAGTACACAAAACTACGCTATGAGCGGTAAGCATGGATTGCCTATCGTATGGTTTCACGAGAGTGCTACGGGAGTCGATCAAAAGATTGTGATGCTTAACGATACGTTTGCTATCAGCGATGAAAATCTAAGCTACCAAAGTTTTCACTATCTAGGACACTTCCATGAAGCCAACAATGAAAAACATTTTGCCGCGCACAGTGGCGATGAGTTTAACCCCGATAACAATGCCAGTAGCACCAAACTTGCCACTCTCAACTCTCTCAATGCTCACCTACGGCAACAAGAGGAGATGAGAGTCAAGATTGCCAACGCACTGCCAAGCGGTGAGAGCCTTTGTAACTATTATGCTTTGGACAAAGAGCATATTGCATTAACTACAACGGGTCAAGTTTATCTATTGAGTGAGCAAAACGGTACTCTTTTGCCGACACAAGCAGCCTTTGGACTAGAGGGTGTTAGCTATTGCGAGAGCGATAAGAGTGCTATTGTCAAGGCTAACGATCACGGGGTCATTATCTTTAGCGCCCAAAGCCAAAAACTCTACCTCGTCGATAACCACGGGGGAGACTTTCACTCCCACAGCACATGGGATATTGATAGATTTCTACCCGCAGGATTTACGCCTACTGTTATGACAAGCATCATTGAAGAGGGTACGCATGACCACTAAACGCAGCTTTTTTGCTCTATCACTTGCCGCTACCCTCGCTCTAGCCTCTCCTATAGAACTGGGCAAAGTCAATGTCGTAGAGAACAAAGAGACCCCAAGCGGTGATGAGGTCGCCTACACCACTACGCACAAAATTGAAGATTTGAGCAAAAAATCTCTAGGTGAGACACTAGGAGATTATCTATCGCATGAACTAGGAGTCGATAGTGCTACTTATGGAGCGGCGGTAGGTCGTCCAACGGTGAGAGGAATGGAGGGGTATCGTGTGGGCATTGCCCAAGGGGGTATTATGCTCAATGACCTCTCCGCCATGAGTCAAGACCACGCCGTAGGGCTTAATGCCAAAATGGTAGAGCGTATCGAACTTGCCAAGGGTCCCGCTTCGCTTCTCTATGGCTCTTACAGTGGGGGTATTGTTCGCACATTGGGCGAGGAGCATTTGGCTAAACTTCCCAAAGAGGGAGCTTCGTTGGATATGGAACTCTCAACCCACTCCGATACAAGCA
>DYMA01000053.1 GCA_020721815.1 Sulfurovum sp.
CATTCCCCATAGAAAGGGCTTTTGATGGGTAATTTGACGGGAAGATTCGTTTCAAACTACACAACCTACAAAAGCTACTATGAGATAGAAAAGTCTATAGAAGACAATCCTCTATTTGATACAAAAAAAGCTCAAAAATTCTTGCGAAGTTTTGTAGAAAAAAACCCCTCTACCATAGCTACAAAAGTGGAGATTATGCTTGACCACTTTATCAATAATGTAGCCAGAACTAAAAAGCTAAAAGCCAAAGCCAAAGGTATGGTGGTCACTTCAAACATCCAAACAGCGATTGTCTATCATCAGGCTATCGTTAAAAAACTTAATGAACTTGGAAACCCTTTCAGAGCTATTATCGCATTTTCAGGAAAAAAAGAGCTAAAAGGGATTGAATATACAGAAGAGAGTATCAATAACTTTGCTTCTAAAGATATACCAGAAAAACTTGATAGTGATGAGTATAGACTTTTGGTAGTAGCCAATAAATTTTTGACAGGGTTTGACCAACCAAAACTTTGTGCGATGTATGTAGATAAAAAACTTCAAGATGTATTAGCCGTGCAGGCACTTTCGAGGCTTAATCGTTCTGCTCCAAAATATGGCAAAAAAACGGAAGATCTGTTTATCCTTGATTTTTATAATAAAGTAGAAGATATAAAAACTGCATTTGATCCCTTCTACACTTCCACTACTCTTAGCGAAGCTACAGATATAAATGTACTGCATGAGTTAAAAGACAATCTTGATGATATAGGAATCTATGAACAAAATGAAGTAGATGAATTTTTTGAGAAGTATTTCAAAGGAGAAGATGCTTCAAAACTTTCTCCAATAATCGATAAATCAGCTCAAAGATTTAATAGTGAATTAGAACTCGATGATGATGAAAAGCCAGATTATAAAATCAAAGCAAAACAGTTTGTAAAGATATACGGTCAAATGAGTTCTATTATGCCCTATGAGATAGTAGCTTGGGAGAAGCTATTTTGGTTTTTGAAATTTTTGATACCAAAGTTGATAATAAAAGACCCAGATAAAGATGCACTTGATGAGCTTTTAAATTGTGTCGATCTATCTACTTATGGGCTAGAGAGAGTAAAACTAGGGGCTAGTATAGGGCTTGATGATAGTGAGACACAGCTTGAACCACAAAACCCTAACCCTAGGGGTGCTTATGGTAGCCAAGAAGAGAAAGATTCGCTAGACACTATCATTGAGAACTTTAATGAAAGATGGTTTAAAGCATGGGAAGCTACACCAGAGGAGCAAAGAGTGAAATTTATACATATAATGAATGAAACATTGAAACATCAAGATTATAAAACAAAATTTTATGAAAATAAAGATGAGCATACACGAAGATTAGCTTTAGAAAAGATGGTAGCAGAGATTATGAACCGTGAGAGAAGAAAAGAGTTGGATCTTTATAAACTATTTGCAGGTGATGAGGCTTTTAGAACGGGTATGTTTGATAGTCTTGAGAGAGCTTTGAGTATCGCCCAAGGTGCTCATTGAATTAGCGGGTAGCAGGGCAAATACCCATACCATCACTATAATAACAATAGGTTTTTGTCCCTCTAATCTCTGTACCTGTCAATACCCCTGCACTTAGTACCGTTGCTAATGCAATTAATAATAGAATTTTTTGCATAACTTTCCTTTTTGTTTAGATAGCACTATTGTAGCTTTTTGGATGGTCACTATTTGTCTATCTTGAAAGAAATATAGTTTTTTGGTAGGTTTGGCACTGCCAAACGACAAAGCTAACTTTTTATCAATTTCTAGTATTTAATGTACCATCTCATATTAGAGATTAAAATGACTTTTACTTAACAAAGGGTGCGGTGTATCAAAGTGTTTTAGGTGTAGTCTATTGACTATATACCTAATGATTACAACCAATAAAGAGAAGATAATAAACCAAACAACTTTTGCTATCATCATTCCCTTAACAGCTACAGGTAAATCGGTCTGTAGGTTAGCAAGATAGGGTATATCAATAAAGATAACTTGCAAAACAACAAGCCCTAAAATCACGGCAACAATACCCCGAATCAATTGTAAAACAAACAATAGTATTTTCATCAACTTTTACCCTTTATTATATTTATCACGCCATTTTTCGCAATAGCTTTTATCATAGTGTGACCCACCATATAGACACTCACACGCTTCACCATCTTTATCACCATCTAGCGATTGATAACCCCATTTTTTGGCATCGTAATAGGCTTGTGCATCAGCTTGTGTATCAAAGTTGGAGCAATAGACTCTAGCCTCAACCGACACCACCAAGAGCAAAATCAATAAAACAACTCTTTTCATAACTTTCCTTTTTGTTTAGATGGTGCTATTGTAGCTCTTTTGATGGTCACTATTTGTCTATAGTCAAAAAAATATTATTTTTTGTATGGACATTATATGGGTATCGCATGGATTGTATTTTTAAAAAATTATGCTATAATACATAAGTTTGAGTATCTATTCACTACTCACTTTAAATATTGAATGATATGCTGTTATCGGCATAAGCCCCATATTTATATGGGTTAATGTTGTGGTTTTATTGAACTACACCATGAGTTATTACATCAATTATATCAATTATATTAAATTATCATCTATAAAGAATATAAAGGTGGGTAGTGAATAGATACAGAAGTTACATCCAAAGGATACAATTTTGAAATTTGACCATATTGTTAAATATATGAAAAAAGAATCTGAGTCTAAATTTCAAAATATTCACGATGAGACAATTATAATAAAAGCGTTTGAAAAAGAGGTTTGTAATAAATTTTTAAATGAAATAAGTACAATAGAAGACTTTTTAGGGTTGTTAAATTATGTCAATAAGGCACTATATGGTACATCAGACCATATTCCCTTAAAATTTCTTACTTTTTATGCCTATCACAATGAAAACAACTATACTACTTTTGAAATAGCAAAAAAATCAGGAGGGAAAAGGGAGATCAATGCACCTGTTAAAGCATTAAAAAATCTACAAAAAACTCTTGCCTATATTTTGAGTTGTCTGTTTAAACCCTCAATGGTTACACATGGATTTAGTAAAAATCGCTCAATTATTACCAATGCAAAACACCATATAGCTCAAAACTATGTTTATAATATTGATTTAGAAGATTTTTTTCCTTCTATCCATAAAGCAAGAATTGAAAAAAGGTTGCAAGTTGCACCATTTAATCTAAATGGAGAAAAATCACAAATTGCAACACTTATCGCTAGATTGACAACACTCAAAGTTTTTGAAAATGGCAAAAACTTTGCAGTGCTTCCACAAGGCTCACCCACTTCTCCTGTACTTTCAAATATCATTTGTGAAAGACTTGATAGACGACTTTTAGGACTTGCAAAAAGATTTAATGTTAGATACAGTCGATATGCTGATGATATGACTTTTTCATCTATGCACAATGTCTATCAAGAAGATAGTGAATTTATCAAAGAGTTGCATCGTATTATAGAAGAGCAAAATTTTAAAATCAACCCCAAAAAAACAAGACTTCAAAAACAAGGTTATCGACAAGAGGTCACGGGCATTATCGTCAATGAAAAGATAAATGTCAATAGACGATATGTTAAACAACTTCGTGCAATGATATACTCTATTGAAAAGTTTGGTATAGAAAAAGCTCAAAAGTCTTTTGAAGAGCATTACAAAAGAGATAAGGGACATATTAAACAAAATATACCATCTATTCTTCAAGTAGTTAGAGGGAAACTTGATTATTTAAAAATGGTAAAAGGTAATAACGACTCTACTTATTTAAAGTTACAAGAGAGGTTTGAAAGTGTCACCCCTATCAAGAAACCTAAAGACGAGAAATCTATCAATAAAATAAATCCAAAAGTGCATAACCCTAAAGAGTTAGTTAAACTTCTCTCTTCGTTTGCCAATAGTAATAATAGTCTAAAGTATGCAACCCACGATTGGGATATGGAACAACTAGAAGATAAATGGAGAAATTTTGATAAGTTTATTCGTGATATTGGAAAAGAGTGGAAAAAAATATCAAATGATTTGAAAAATCTAAAATCTAAAACATCAGCAAAAATAAATAACTTTCTTTTTAGAAATGATTTGGGTGAAAAAGATGATGAAGATAGGTTGATTGTTTGGGGAGAACATCATATTGCATTTGGTTGGTCTTCACCCCAGTTAAAAGTATGGTGTAATGAGGGACATGATCCATTTAAATTTTTTTTACCCGATGAATATAGAAAAAGAATTAATGGGAAAAGTATTGATAGATTTAGAGATATAGTTTGGCTGTTTAAAAATGAAATAGAGATACGCACAGAAGATAAAAGACTTAAAGAAGTTTTTAGAGAAATCAAAAAAGATATATTGGGTAAGGACTTTAAATTATCATTAGATAAAAGTTTAGATGGGGTGGACTTCTATACCGATGTTCAACACTTTAAAAATGGATTAAGAAAAATATTTCAAGGGGCATCAACACGAACTCAATATCCTCAAATCAATATTAAAGCTAAAAAAAATGATAAAGGATATGTAGATATATATATTACTCATATTGACTCATTTTCTAATAAAGAGCCAAAAGAACTGTCGCAAGAAATTGAAAATGGTGATTTTGAAGATATAAAAGAATCATTCCGCTCTTTGTGTGATTGGAGTGTTCAAGATAGGTATTTAGATGAGAGTATTATAGTCGATTATTTAGGAGAGATTAGCAAAGAGTCTTTTGAAGTAGAAGATACTATAGACGGATTTACACATATATTAAGGTTTTATAGATGAAAAAAGTATTGATTATTGAAGATAGAACACAAAGACAAGAGCAGTTTTTAGCTACTACTGATATTAAGTTAGATACATATAATTTTGTTGAAAATAAAATAGGCAAATCCTATACAAAGTTTAAAGAAGAATTATTAAAAGATAGTTCAATTTTAGAAGAGTATCAAGTCATTATTTCCCACCGTTCAGCTTTTGAAGAAAATAATGCAAAAGTATTGGATACAATAAAAATCCATTGTGAAAAGCAAGAAAAGTATTTAATTTTATTTTCTGGAGGAATTTCAACTTCATACTATTCAAAAGAACCCTATGAGCAACTATCATTAAATTCAAAAGATTTTTATAGTTCAAACCTGAAACTTTTTTTGGATGAGGTAGGTAAAGGTAATATCAATTTATTACTATTAGCTTTTGGGCAAAGATGGAAACTCAATACAGTATTAAATAGTCTTGAAAAAATTAACACTCTAACAATTGATAAAATGGATTATGCAGAATTTTATGAGAAAACAGGGCTTGAAACTATTGAAAAAATAATTGATTTTAATGAATTTGAATATGAAGAATTTGATGAAGGTGTAGTTGAACAAGTCAAACAAAAAATTTTAAATTATATCAATGATGAACTAGGAATCTATTATGCATAAATCAATATTAATACACCAAGATAATACAGTAGCTACAACGGCTATTGAAAATGCAAAAACATTGGATGTGAAATCAGATAATATTGATATAGAAATAATGCGATTTATTGATACACATATTTCTAAGCAAGATTTACATACTATCTTTATAAAAGATTCACTTTCTCAAAACTACCTTGAGTTTTATGGATTGCTTTTCGCTCATCATATACGATTGAGTAATGATGAAGAGATTAAATATCTGCCTATTGTTATTATCAGTGACCTAAATAGCTATCAACTCAATAAACTCACACCATTAGCCAATATATGCTATAGCGAGGGAGTATATTTGGTAGATAATTATTTATCGAAAATTCAAAATATTTTAAAGCAAGAGTTGCGAAGATTAAAAAAATCAGACTATCATTACTCCTTTTTAGATGTTATCAATATCAAACCACCTGCAAACTATGACTCCAAGCATAGTGTAGCCAATGAGTGGGCGATTTATCAGTGGTCAGAGTTTTTGGAGATAAAGATAGATGCCATCAAAAAAAATATATCATCTATGTTGTATTTTAAATATCTACAAGCTCAAAATATAAAAGAGTCTTTATCATCTAAGAGTATAAAAAAACTTCCTAAAAAGTTTAGTCAAGAGGGAAAAATATTATTTATTGATGATGAATGGGCAAAAGGTTGGGGAGAAATCTTTACAAAACAGTTTGAATCAAATCCAAACTTTACTGTTTTGGAAAAGGAGTATAAAGGTAAAGAACAAAATGAAATTATTGAGATGGTTATTAAATCAATAGATACAAATAACTTGCCTGATATTATTATTTTGGATTTACGACTGTGTGATAATGACTTTGAGTTTAACGACGATAAAGGGTTAGATAAGATTACAGGTATTCAATTAATCGCAAAAATCCACGATATTAACCCTGCTATTCAAATCATCTTGTGGACAGCATCAGGAGATAGCAATATACTCAATAGAGCAAACAGTCTAAATATTTTGGGTTATGTCAAAAAGGAGTATCCAGGTGACAGAACAGCTGATGTGAACAATAGTATTAAAATAATGTCAAGCTTAATTGATGATGGATTATCTAAAAGTTATTTAAAAGAGATATGGAGTATCCAAAATAAAATTTTAGAATCTACTTTTTTAAATAGTCATCAATTTAAAAAAATACCTGAGATTAGGAATACAATAGAGATTATATTTGAAGTACTAAATAGTAATATTCATAGTCCATTAAATTTTGTCATGTTTAATATATTTAAATGCCTTGAATATATTAGTGAATACTATATTGAAGAGAATAAACAACAAGTAGCCTGTTGGATTGATACTAAAGAAGAAATAAAAACATTTTATAAGAAAGATAAAATAGATAATAATTTTCCATCAGAAAAAAAAGGTGATGATTCTAATAATAGTGCTGAAAATAAAATTAGAATGATTATGCATGAAAAGCTAAATTTGACAAACTATGATGATAATATGTTAATAAAAAAATTAGTGTGTAATCGAAATTATTATATGCATACAGAAGAGGATAAGCCTCATTGTAAAAAATACATACAAGAAATCATATCTAAGGAAGATATATTGGCTTGGTTTAAAATGCTTCAAACGATATTGGAAAAAATAGATGCCCAACCAAACCCATAGAGTCCTAGAAATCATCAAACGCTTCAACAGTGGGCAAAAGGTCTGTATAGAGGCTTTGCAAAATGAAGCGATGTGGGAGGGTAAGAGTGATAAGACGGTGCGACGGGATTTGGATATTATCAAAGCGATGTTTCCTGATAGTTTTCATCTTATCCGTGGTGAGATTGGATGCTACAAGGCTATTACTCATTCGCTCTTTAGCAATATCGCTACGGCTTCTCATCTTGCACTTTTGGTGCAGAGCTTTAATATCGCACAGCGAAGCAACTTTTTAAAAGATTTAAATATCGATAGCAGTGATAAAAAGATACTTCAAAAAAGGATAAACCAAAGCCGTAATATCTATAGCTTCAAACATAAACCCTTTGAAAACGCTCTGCCCAATGCTGAAATCTTAAACCAACTCGAACACGCCATACACTACAAAAAAGAGCTAGTGATTGAGTATCAAACGCCCAATGCGTTGCTAGAGTCTATCACCATCAAGCCCTACAAGATTGTTTTTATGAGTGAGAATTTTTATCTAGCGTGTGAAGTGGTCAATCAATCCTATCACTTTTCACTCTTTAGACTACTCCAAATCCAAAGCGTAGCACCCACCAAACGCACCTTTAAACACAATCTTGAAATCGATGATTTTATCAAGGATATGCAAACCCCACTTGCCCAATATCGCCCCCACTACAAAGAGAACCTAATTGAAGTGGTAGTAGAGATAAGTAGCCCAAAAGCCCACTACTTCAAAAACAAAAAGTTCTTTGCCTCTCAAAAGATAGTGCAAAGTTGCGAAAACGGGGAGTTGGTGGTATCGTTTAAGCTCACCGATACCGTAGAGATAGAGAGCTTTATTATGAGTTGGATTCCTTTTGTGCGGGTGATTGCTCCCGTGAGTTTAAAGGAGCAAATCGAAACAACACTCAAAGAGTATTAAAAATAAATCCTCTCAAACCTATGCGTGGTGGTCAATCCTCTCCGATTTGTTCAGACATCTCTTGCTCCATGTGGGCGATCTCCAGTGAGCCATCAAGGGCGATTTTGGGATCGGTTGCTAACTCTTTGGCATCTAGCTTGTGAGGATAGTCGATGCGTTGCAAGATATGTTTGATAGCATTAAGACGTGCCTTTTTTTTGTCATCGGCTTTTATGACTATCCACGGAGCGGAGCGGTTGTGCGAAGCCATAAGCATCGAAAATTTGGCGACGGTGTATTGATCCCACATCTTTTGGGCTTGTTGATCGACAGGGGAGAGCTTGTGCTGTTTGAGCGGATCGGTTTTGCGTGATTCAAAGCGACGACTCTGCTCCTCTTTGGTAATATCAAGGTAAAATTTAAAAAGCTTGATTCCCGATGAGATAATCATATTTTCATATTTGGGTACTTTTTCCAAAAACTCCATGTGTTCGTTTTGGGTACAAAAGCCCATGACGGGTTCAACTCCCGCACGATTGTACCAGCTTCTATCCATAATGACAAGCTCACCCGCACTAGGAAGATGTTTGGAGTAGCGTTGGAAATACCACTGGGTCTGCTCTACATCGCTGGGCTTTTCAAGAGCGACGACTCGTAATCCCCGAGGGTTAAGATGCTCCGTGACTCGTCGTATGATACCGCCTTTGCCCGCTGCGTCTCGCCCTTCAAAGATAATAAGTATCTTCATGCCCTCCTCTTTGGCATGGGTTTGCATTTTGAGTAGCTCTACTTGAAGCTTTCTAAGCTCTTTTTCATACTCAATCGTCTCAACTTTTCGCCAAATAGCGACTTTTCCTTCGTGTTTTTTGTTTTTGCCTTTGGAGCTTTTGGGGTGTGCATCGTGTTTTGATGTCTCTTTTTTTGCCATTCTATCCTCCTTGGATGGGGCTATCTTCGTGTTTATATTATAGAGCAAGATTGTTTAAAAGTTTGTTATTTTTTGTTTTTCTTCTTGCTCCACGACAGAGTAAAAAATATCGTATCCGTTCACTACGAACGATAAATTGAATATGTCGTGGAATAAGAGCAATGTGGTATAATATTCAAAATGCAAAAGGAGCATTCGATGATTTCATTACAGATAGATAACCCTACTATTGAGCAAAAACTTTTTGATGCGATTAAAAAGCAAAAAAGAGATTTGGAAGATATCGTTGTTGAAGCTGTGGAGAAGTTTTTAGCCAATAAAGAAAACAACACGTTAGCCAAACAAGATGAGTCCAAAGCATTTCAAACACTATCCAACGCATCCCTAGAAAGAATTTGGGATAATCAAGAGGATGAAGCCTATGACAGATTCTTATAACAAATACGATGTAGTGGTTGTCAAATTCCCATTTGCCAGTATTACTCGTTACGAAGCTCCAGCTTCGTAATGCCCTATTGGTCTGATGCATCACCATAATCTCTCTACTTTCAATAAACCCTCAATACCCTCACAGTCTCTGGCACTAGAATAAAGTGTGGATGTGTTGGTTCATATATTTTGTATCTGCTTCTTCCCATAGAGTATTATAGTTATTTGAGGTTAATGGTTGGTTTTGTGTATGTAGTTTTGTTGAGGTTATAGAGTCCAATAGGGCATTACGAAGCTGGAGCTTAACTCTCCCTACCAAACAAAACCTAAGCCTAGTAATAGTAAAACAATAACAATTTTTTATTTAAGGGGTTTGTTATGTCTAAAGTATCGCTCTCATTATCGTTGGTCGCTTCTACGTTGCTTCTCTCGTGCGGTGGTGGAGGCTCTAGTGGGACTATACCCCTTGATACCAACACTACCGATACCAACATCACCCAAACCCCACAACAACAAGCCATTGAGCGTATCGCACGGTATGCTCGTGAGGGCGACACACTTCCCACGCTTCAAGACTACAACGATGCGGGAGTAGTAGGCGTAAACGCTCAAAATATTGATGCTATTAATGCCAAGGTTAAGGAACTTAGCTACGAAGATGTCGATACCCTAGCAGAACTAAACACACTCCTACAAAGCTACAATCTATCGTTAGAAAATAATCAAACCAACGGAAGTGGGATCTCAATCCCACCCAAAGAAGAAACCAATACCACAATTCCACCTATTGAAAACAACCAAACCAACGGAAGTGGAACTTTAGTCCCACCAAGTAATGAAACCAAACCAACCGACAACAACCAAACCACTCCCGAACAACCACCCGTAGAACCCACCTTTACCCCTCTCCAAGCCTTATTTGATACCAACCATGCGGCTCTTTCGTACCAAGAGGCTCAAAATTATACGCTTACCCAAGAGGCAAATATTACTTCAGCCGATGGTACGCCCGAGGTAAGTTATTGGCTTAACGGTACACGAGTAGAAATAAAAGATGTTTTGGATCTCAAAGTAGGCGACAATAACCTCACCGTAATCGTAGAGGAGCAAGATGGCGACTTTGAAAAGCAAACCTTTACCCAAAATATCAAAGTAGAAAACCCCGAGTGTCCAATTGCCACTGTTTCGTACGCCCCACTCCCCACCGACCCACAAGCAGGAGACACCTTTACGCCAAAAACCCCTGATTTGGAAGGGAGAGACGGAAACACCACGCACTTTATAAACAGAGAAATTGTACCCGCAGGAGTGCCTTTTGAGATTACCGCAAGCGATATAAATTACACTGTGCAAACCCTTATCGCTCCGTATATCGAAGGATGCCCTGTGCAAACAGAGACCAATACAACCATTATGTATCCTTCTACTGAGCTAAAAGTTGATGCAACTTTTTATCAGCCAACAGATATAAATGTAAATAAGGCAAACGATACCTACACCCTCACCGCAGACCAAATTTTGTCTGCAACAAAGATTACCGCCACAGGAGACGGAAATATCACCACGCAAGTGTTGGTAGTCGATGAAAACGGTCAAGTTGTTCAAGCACAAAACGGCGTTTACACGCTTAACGCAGGGCAAAATTACACTGTAAAAGTAATAGCAGGTGAATGGGGAAACACTCCCAACACAAACCAAGCCCTAACCGTAGATGCAGGAAAGATTTTTGAACCATTACCAGAAATTGCTACCCCAAGTATTGCAAATAGTAGCAGTTCGAGTAGTGCTACGAGTAGTACGTCAAGCCGTACAGTAAATGTTCCAGAAGGTGTAGATTTATGGGTTAAGGCAGGAAATGGAGAATATAAAAAAATTGGTTCAGGAACACAGACTTTTTCTATGAATTCTGGAATAACATATACCGCAAAATATATGAATGACGTGGGAAGAGCAGGAGGAGAAGACACATTTAAACATACTCATACTTATGTAAACCCCGATACCGATGGAGATGGTGTGCCTAATGAAACCGACCAATGCCCCGACACCACCGCAAACGCAACCGTGGACACAGACGGATGTGAAATAGTACCAGACATCTCAACCAATTTTGATGGTGTGAGTTATACAACGGATACAGACCTTTTTAGTGGAGACCCAATTGTAACCCCAACGGGAACCATTACCAGCCCCGATGATGAGATAGAATACATTGTCGTAAACGGAGATCAAATTCCTGTGAATGCAATGAGTTATAATTTCGATGGAGGTCAGTTTTTTCTTGGTACAAACTTGGAAATACAAGTGAAACTTGCTGGAAAAGATACTTTAGAGACTCATTCGGAATAAATTTTTTTCTTGATTTTGCGTTTTGCCCCCTCTCCCTTAGGGAGAGGGTTGGGGTGAGGGCTAGAATGAAAATAAAAAGAGCAGAAAAAAATTTCTCTGCTCTTTTTTTGTAGAATAAAATGTGTTATAATCCAAACAAAAACAAATATAAATCTCCACTTATGAAAATTTTTTCTTTTTCACTAAAATTTCTACTTCTTTTTCTTTTTTTTCTGACATTTTTCGCAGGAAATGTTTCTGTTTTGGGGGCAGTTGCTGATAACTCACAGAAAACTTCTTGTAATGAATATAAAAAATATGATGGAACTGATTTTGGATATGGTAACTCCTCTTGTTCTGGTCAAGTAAACGGCGGAAGTTTTTTATTGCGTTCAACTTCATACAATCAAACTGAAAAAGATTGGAAAAACTGGATATGCTATGAAAAAAATCCAGAGACAGGAAACCTAAATAAAGAATCAAATACCCACACCCCCGACACCACCGATAAATTAAACCCAAAATGCGTTCGTGCTACGCCCACTTGCACCATCACCAAAAAAGAAACCGCAAACCCAACAAGCGGAGAATTTAACCATGTTTTATACGGAAATTTAACGCCTAACAACAAAGGAGAAATTACCGCCAAAATTTCAAACTCCAATGGCGAAATTCCTCAAACACAGCAAGATTTAATTTTTCCTTTGCTTGAGGATTTGGGCATTACGGGAGATTGGCAAACATACGAATCAAAAGACGATACCGAACCAAACAATACAGGAAAAGACACCGCCACAACCGACGCCGACCCACTGGATACCAAATACTATGTGTACGGCAACCAAACCCGTTATGCCCTCACCACCATAAAAAACGCAGAAAATAATTTTGCAGGATACAACATTTACTCCCTCACTTGTAATGAAGACGGAGAACTCGAAGGAACCGATACGCCCGTAACGGGAATGTGCCAAAACACAGGCGAAGTGTGGAATAGTGCAGAAAATACTTGCCAAGTGCCACAACCACCCACTTGCGGAACGGCAAACGGAGAAAATAAATATTTCTTAAACGCCCCAACCCAAAACCTTTGTAGCGTGGGCGATGCAAGTGATGGTGGAGTTGTTGAACAAAAATGAACCCATCACCCAAGATACATCGACACTCGAAGACCCAAGCGTCGTG
>DYMA01000054.1 GCA_020721815.1 Sulfurovum sp.
TTCATAGGTAATACAAGCATATTTATCTATTTCAGCGGATAAAATATTTTGAAAAGATCGTGTCAATTCAAAGCCTTTTCTTATTCCACCAATCCCTGCAAAAAGGTCTAACGTTTTGTATTTTGCACCTTGATTTGCAAAGTTATTCAAATCAAATTTTGTTTGTTTCATCTTTTGTGTCATTTTTAACTCGTTATTTGCAAATGCTTTTTGCTATTGTACACAAAAATAGTTGGCAATGGCAAAAAATTATATATTGACTCTATAGAAGCCCTCTTGTTTGATAATGGCATCGCCAAAGATGGTTTGTAGATTGTCACTCTCAAAAAAAGCCTCGCAGGTATCTTGAAAAATAATTTTTCCCTCTTGAAGATAGAGAATATCATACCCCAAACGATGGGCGAGATTGAGGTCGTGGGTGATGATGATTTTGTGTTTCAAGGTGGTATCTTCTTTGAGAAGTTTAAAGATTTGGATGGTTCGTTTGGGGTCAAGATTGGCGGTTGGTTCGTCAAAAATAGTATATTTTGCCCCATGAATCAACGCCGAAGCCATCAGCACCAAAGAGGCTTCACCCAAACTCGTGTGCGTTTTTGCCATAAGGTGGTCAATCTTTAAATCCCTAATAATAGGCTCACTATCCATACCACGGATATTGGAAAGCTCCAAATACTCTCGCATGGTGATATGTTTGTCGTAAATATCAAGTTTGGCAGGAATATAGTTGATAGATTTGGCTCTATCTCTAAAAGCGATTTGATTAAGATTAACTCGTTGGGAATACATAGGGGAGTATGAGATGAAAACCTTATCACTCTTAATTAACCCCGACAACACCCGCCCCAACGTCGATTTCCCCGCCCCATTATCCCCCAAAATAGCAAGATGGCTTGAAATATCAAGGGTAATGTTTTGCAAAATAAAGTTGGAGTAGTTTTGGAGGTGGAGCATACCTAGCAACCAATAGCAAGTGGCTTATCGTTTTTAAACTCCAATGTTTTATCGCAAATGCGTTGATTGATAAGTGCTTTTAAACGTTTGGGCATCACAAAACCATCTCATTGATTTCATCGGTTCGTTCAAGAAGCTCATCTAAAATATCATCAAAGTTATCATTGGCAATACCGTACTTATCAACGGTAAGCTCTTGTACTTCAATTTTTTCACCCTCAATATCTCTAAATAGATACGCCGATACATCACCAGCTGATATAATAGTATCCTCATCTAGCCCATATCGCTCTAAATAGGCTTGTTTTTTCTCATCTGTGGCATTAGAGAGCTTGATGCAGTTGCTAATCTCACTAAGGATATAGTCACTGTGTGTAGTAATGAGTACCTTTGCTCCTGCATTAGAGAGCATCACCAAAAGCCTAGCCATCTCTATTTGAGCTTTGGGGTGAAGATGGGCTTCGGGTTCTTCTATGACAAGTAATGTATCATCAAGAGTTGTAAAATGTTTAAGAAAAATAACAAAAGGAAGCAACTCTATAGTGGCAGAGGAGCTAAGGTGTAAATCGAGTTTTTGTTGATTGGTTGTCTCAAGATAAAACTTTGCATGATTATAGAGAGTTTGTTCTTCTATGATTTTGCCTTTGATGATGCGTGTTTCAATAAACTTATAGAGCTTTACAAGATTATCATCTTTGGGTTTTGCATTATCATCATTGAAATTGCCTGATTTTATATCGGAAAAATTTGAGATAAAATCAATCATAGGTTCAGTCATTTTGGTGGTTGTGGGTCTATTGCCAAACTGACTACGCATGACTCCCGATACAATCTCATCAAAAGCCAATACAAATCCTGTCCTCGAAGCGGGAAAATAGAATGCTTTGCTAGAGATTTGATTGGAGTTTGCATTCTCTTTTAGAATGATATTTTTTATTATTTTTTGATTGTTGTTAAAACTTTGATTGATTGAGTCTATTAATTTTGTTTGCTCTGCGGTATCAAGAGTATGACTAAACATCGGGACAAGTTTATTGACCATATAAACCGTATGAGCCATATAACTTTTGTTGGTACTGTTTTTGCCCACAAAAATAGTGAGGTTTTTTACTTCAATCGTCGCCTCTTCTATTTTGGCTAACTGCTCAACTTTTAGCTTCATACTGTTTCTAATCCTATTTTCTTAAGTAGTGCAATTATACCCATTTTTATTAATAGGTCTGAATATCAAACTTCAACAGCATTTTAGGCAATACATCATCAAGATTGAGTACATCTTCATCGCTTAGCTCAATCAAATTAAAGTTGTATTTTGCATAAATAGCTTGTTTGGTCTTTTTTCTTTGGAGGTACTTTGCATCATTTTCATAGCCCCAATACTCGATATAGACCTTGCCACTAGGTAGATAAAAATCGCAATAGAGCTCCTCTTCAATGGGGAGTTTTCGTTCATAGGCATGGACAAGTTCTGCCATATAGAGCCAGTTGTCTATGAGCATCTCGGCTTTGGAGCGTACATAATGCCCATCGGTGGCTCGAAAGTTGGCTTCAAATTTGCTTCGAAAGTTACTGCCTTTTTGGATTTCATCTTGCGTATCGTCGCCTTTGATTTCACGGATGGTCTTTGTTAGGGCATCATGGTTTAAAATCGTTTCACTCCACACCACATAAGGAATGCCTGTTTGATGATGCTCTTTTTCAATCCCGCCTACACTGCTTCCTAGTTTGGTAACTTTCCAACCCTTAAGGGCTTTTTTAATAATCCCTATTTCATTGAGAATGGTATTGATACGCCGTGAAGAGAGTTCAAAATGTCTGCCTATATCGGTAGAGGTGAGATGTTTGTTACTCTCTTTTGTACTCTCTATTTGCATACCCTCTAGCCATGCAATATACTCTATTGTTTCATTGTTTTTAGTGAAGCTTTTATGCTCCCCACCAGCCTCTTTACCTTTTGGAGTCAATACCCATTTGTTCTCCTCGTTGACTAGAAATCCAAGTTTTGATAATTGAGTAAAAAGTTCATTAGCTGTAATATTATGAGCTTTTGCTAGTGCGGTAGTAGAGATTTTTTTCATAATGGTTCGTCCTTGTAAATGTGTCGTTGGAGTTCATTCGCTCCAAACCTAAAGAGCGTGAGATAACTTAGAAGCGGCGTTAAAGCTTCGTATATTGACGGGACTAAAGTCCCGTTTTCAACGCTTAGAGCAAAAGGAGCAACCCTATCTTTTACTATGCACATCCCCTGCAATCATCATACGCAAGGCGTTGAGTTTGATAAAGCCCTCGGCGTCGCTTTGGTCATAGACTTCATCCTCTTCAAAGGTTGAGTGAGCCACGCTAAAGAGACTCGTAGGAGAGGTGCGTCCTACTACCATGACATTGCCTTTGTAGAGTTTGAGTTTGACATCGCCCTCGACAAATTTTTGCGTTGCATCGATAGCGGCTTGTAGCATTTGGCGTTCGGGTGACCACCAGTAGCCTTGATAGATGAGTTTGGCGTAGCGTGGCATGAGTTCATCTTTGAGGTGTGCCGCTTCTCTATCCAAACAAATCGATTCAATGGCTCGGTGGGCTTTGAGCATAATCGTTCCCCCTGGGGTTTCATAACATCCTCGTGCTTTCATCCCCACATAGCGGTTTTCGACAATATCGACTCGCCCGATACCGTGTTTGTTGCCGTATTGATTTAAGGTTTCAAGGATGGTTGCAGGAGACATCGCTTCACCGTTGATAGCGATAGGGTCGCCCTCTTTGTAGCTAATGGTGATATACTCAGGCTCATCGGGAGCATTTTGGGGAGAGTTTGTCCAGAGCCACATTCCCTCTTCAGGCTCGGCATTGGGGTCTTCTAGCAAAAGTCCCTCATAGGAGATATGAAGCAAGTTGGCATCCATTGAATAGGGGCTTATTTTGGGGTTGCCGTTTTCATCGAGATGTTTTTGTGCAATCTCAATCCCGTGTTCTTTGGCATAGGCTAGAAGCTTTTCACGAGAGTTAAGATCCCACTCTCTCCATGGGGCAATGACGGTAATATCGGGTTTGAGTGCAAGGTAACCCAGCTCAAAGCGTACTTGATCGTTTCCTTTGCCCGTTGCCCCGTGGCTCACCGCATCAGCACCCATTTGGTTGGCAATTTCGATTTGTTTTTTGGCAATGAGCGGACGTGCGATAGAAGTACCCAGTAGATACTCCCCCTCATAGATGGTGTTGGCTCTAAACATCGGGAATACAAAATCTCGTACAAACTCCTCTTTGATATCAAGTACAAAGATATTTTCAGGTTTGATACCCATGGCTAGGGCTTTTTGACGTGCGGGCTCGACCTCTTCGCCTTGACCCAAATCAGCCGTGAAGGTAATCACCTCTGCGTTGTACTCATCTTGAAGCCACTTTAAAATAATACTGGTATCAAGCCCACCCGAGTAAGCTAAAACAACCTTTTTTATATCACGTTTTTTTGACATAATTGTGCCTTTTTTATAAAAATTTAAGTAGAATATTTTATCATAATTAGGATTAGATGTGCAATACAAAGCGTGGTTAGAAAAACATCAACACAAACTTCAAAAAATTTTAGTCAAATTAGATGATAAAAACCTTGATGAGGTGATAAGCTATTTTGAGTACGAGAATATGCAAACTCACGAAAGCGATTTTTGTCCGCTCTATGCCCAAAATATCAAGTGTCACGATACGGAGAAGCTAAATTGCTATTTTTGTGCCTGTCCCCATTTTGTTTTTGATGATAAGGGATTGGAGAGGGCAGGGCAAAAGATACGCTACTCACGGTGTGCTATTAAATCCAAAGAGGGAAGAGAGTATATCCATGACAACGCTATCCATCAAGATTGTACCTACTGCACGCTTCCTCATACTAAAGCCTATATTAATAAGCAACTTAGAGTATCCAAGCCTCAAATATTATTGATTGCATTTAATGTTGCCGTTTTTTAAATTTATGCAAGTTCTTAGCAATGCATCGTTTTGATATTTAATGGCGTGTTGTGGCTTATCTATTTGACGTTTGGCATCCTATTTTTTGTCACAAAATCATTTACGACAGCAAGTAATAGGATGATAGGTGCAGGAAAATACATTCTAAATTATGCAAAGAGGTAATAAATTTCTGATACGATTATAAATTTTTTAGATATAATTTAATTTATAAAAAAACAACATGAGGATAAAAATGCAACCTACCCTACCACAAGAAGAGACTACCCAATCTAAGCCTTTTGACCCCTCGACGCTCAAGAGTGGGCGAACCAAGGGTGGGGCGTGGAGGTTTGTTTCAAAATATATTGTGCATATTTTGAGTGCAACGGTCATTTTTTTAGGTGGAATTAATCTCAATCTCAACCTCAAAGTTTCTGAAATGGCGGCCCTCAAAAGTGCTATGAGTAAACTCAAAGCCAAAAACAAAAAGCTCATCACCCAACAAAAAAATATAAAAAAACGCTTAGTTTCTCATCGTAAAGCAAAAACCAAACAACTTATCGCAAGAGCAAAGGAAAAAATTGTTTCTGCACCCGCCAAAGCCGTACCCTTGCTCGGAGTTGCTACGATTGTTGCAATGACAACCGTGGATGTGAATGCTTTTTGTGGTGATATTAAAGATATGAATAGCGTCGAAAAAGAGCTTTATGGTGAGGTAGAAGAGAGCGAACCTTCGTCACAAGAGTTTGATGAGGTATGCAGTATGAACGTCAAAGAGTATCTCTCACCGACACTTCAAGCCAAATACGATGAAAGCATACAGTTTATCAAAACAAAAACCAATGCATCAATCGAGTGGATAAAGGAGGCTTCGGATAGTTCACTCAATAGTATGAAAAGTTTTTTTGATTAACATAAAAGCCTTTTTATAAAGAAAAGCTGAAATCCAAAGGAAAAAGCTAAAAAGACAATAGAATCTTGACAATAAAAAATAAAAGAACCAAACAAGGTGAATGACACCTTGTAAATACTTGATTTTTGAAGCACTTTATTATTCATATATTACAGGTGAAATAAAAAGCTACAAAGATATTGCCAAAATGAAAGCTGAAAAGATTCAAGCTTTATACGAGGAGTTGCTTCCTGCCCTACTAGAGGAGAGTTAAGTAAACTTATTGAGCGAACTTATAAAGACAGATGGTTAACTTTTGATCAATCATTTGCTCAATTCAAGCAAGGCTTATCAAGCAGTGATATTGATTCTATTCTTGGTGGACTTACAGGTATCAATGAAATGTACGGAAAAAAACTACAGTTTCAAACGCAAAAAGAGTTTGATAATTTTATGCTTAGTGATAAGTCTTTTAAATTTTAAGATAGTTGAGAATTTTTCATTTCCTAGATTCTCTTGATGAAAGGGAATTTGCTCAAATATTGGATTTTATTATAAAGCACCACCCAAAAGAGGCTTAGCCTCTTACACCTCGTGTGTTGCCGCCTTGGGGTTTGGTCTCTTCGGTGGCTGGGGTGGGGGCGATTTTTTTTGCCTCTTCTAGCTCTTTGGTAAGGGTTTCGATGTAGGTTTGTGCTTTGCTCTTTTCGGTTTGAATGGCTTGAATTTGGGCTTCAAGTCCTTTGATTTGCTCTAAGAGTTGGTTGTTTTGTTCTGTTGCGTTTTGCTCTTGGGCTTTGAGTTTGTTGCTCTCATCTTGCAGTTGGGTTTTGAGTCCTGCAACCTCTTGGGTGAGCGTCGTTTTCTCTTGTGTGAGGGCTTCGATAGTGGCGTTGAGTTTGGCTATTTGTGCCTCAATGGCTTGTGTATCGGGCAGGGTGCTTTGGAGCGTTGTAAGGTTGTTCTCTAGGGTTTTGATGGTGGCATCTTTTTCATTGAGTGAAGCGTTAAGCTCATCCATTGCCTCTTCCAAATCAAAGAGTTTATCATCAAGTTGCGTCACTTTGGCGACATTGGCACCGTGTTCATAGACGAGTTCGCCTCCCTCTTTGCCTTGATAGAGTGAGAGTGCACTGTAGCCCAAAAGCACAACAATAAACAAAAAGCGAATCAAAGGGGCATTGAACATCATCGAAAAGAGTTTCAAGAGCAATACCACACCACTCGCATAGACAAGATAGATACCGATAAATTTATGCTCTTTGAGTGTCTCCATTCCATCGCTTGAGAGGGTATCGGCTGCGGCTTTGCCATCGACTCCTCCCGTAAGGTAAGCTCCTAGTACCACAACGCACATAAGCATCAACAAAAAAAACGACGTTACACTTAAAGCTCTTTTTTTGAAAAAAGTATTAAATATCTCAATGAGTACTACTATAAGTGGAATAGCAATCGCTAAGTGTACCACTGCGGGGTGTGCGAGTAGTGGGATATTCTCGATGGGGATATTGAGATTGGGAATCTCCAGAGGGGGAAGTTTGGCAATAAGTTCATCCATTGTGCAATCCTTTTGGTATTTTATTATAATTAATTATAGCACAAAGTAAATATATTTAGCTACAATTTTGAAATTTTATTGATTTAACTCACCTTGCGTACTTTTAAATTACCCCATTGAAACTTTTTTAGCTGTAGGTTCGGCTTTAGCCGAACAAATTGGACACTATTGAATGTCTTAAACTCGGCTAAAGCCGAGGCTACGGATTCAAAGTCAATGATTAACTCAAAACGGTTTAATAACTACAAAAATCACAATCCCTATGGCTAGAAGCGTAGGTACTTCGTTGTAAAATCTAAAAAACTTACCGCTTTTATACGCTTTGTCTTGTATCAGTTTTTTACGCATGTAGTCTAATGAGAAGCTATAGGCTATAAGCAAGAAAACAAAAAGCAATTTGGCATGCATCCATCCGCCGCTTGTCATAATAGCGGTGTTGATGTAGAGTAATGCCCCGCCGCTTAGGATAGTAGCCCACATAGCGGGCACGCCGATGTATTTGTAGAGTTTGTACTCTTGGATTTGCACCACCTCTACAAACTCTGCTTTGTCGTTGTGTTCTCGGTGATAGACAAATAGGCGTGGCAGATAAAAAAGCATCGCCATCCAACTCAAAACGCTTAATATATGAAACGCTACAATCCATAAATAATAACTTGCCATTTATTGCTCCAATAGTATGAAATCATCGCTATCGTAGATAACGATTTGTTTTTGGTAATAGTACCCAATGTGAGCAAATTTTATCTTAATTTTGCTTCCATTGGGCGGTATTGTCTCTTTGTCTTTGAAAAATATATCAATTTTTTGCTCTCCAACGAGAAGTTTTCGCTTTTGATAGACTCCTACAAGGTTGGTATAGATTTCATTTTGTTTGAGGGTGTTTACATCAAATCCTTTGGAGGCATCTTTGATATACTCCATGATGTTGATGTTGCCAATGGGTTTGACGTTGCTAATTTTTGTAATCTCTTTGAGACCATTATACTCCGTGATACGTTCGACACTAAGGTTGTAGCTCTTGCCCTCTTCGAGTTTGGCGGTATCTTTATAGATAAATATCCCTCTTGATTGGGGATTTTGTTGGATAATGGCAACGGAGTGTCGCTTCATAATCACCTTGACATCTTGCAACGCAATGGGGGTTGATATCGACTCTATTTCGTACAACGGGGCTATAGCATCGTTAAGATTGTGTGTTGGTGGCACCTTGGGAGTCGGTTGAGTATCGACTCTTTGGTTGGTTGCATGGGTTGTGAAGGTAGCATAGAGCGGAAGATGGTCGGAGTAACCTTGTTTGGTATGTTTGCGATGCTTAATCTCCCAGCGATTGAGTCCGCCCCTACTGAAGAGATAGGGAGCTTTGAAGATACCAAAAGAGTCTATTTTGTACTCTATCGAAGCCTTATCGAGCATATTTTTGGGAATGATAATGCTATCAATGGTGCTTCGTTGTCCATAAAACTTCTTCGACCAACGTTCATCGGGGTTGAGTTCTAGCCACAAATTGTAGTGCAAGGCTCTATCGGGGTGTGTTGAAAGAGTGGAGAGATCAACAAAGTTATGATTATAAAGCGTCTTTAGGGTATGGTTGATACCTGTTTTGCCCCCTGTGTCGTTAAACTTCTCTTCCATGGTGTGAAGTTCATCGTAGTTGCTATTAAAATCCCCTACCATAATGTATTCGCTACCGCTAGGAAGCTTTTGGATACGCTCCATTAGGGCTTTGGCATAAGCGATACGTTTGCTCTCTTTGCCATTGGAGTGTTTGGACTTCCAGTGATTGACAAAAATCGTGAAAGCTTTGCCCTCAATATCAACCGTAACCTCCAAAATAGCACGTGATTGATGCGAACGATTGGGGGTAATTTCATGGGTTTTGGTGATAGGAAAGCGTGAAAGCAAGGCAGACTTGACGGTGGAGTTTTGGCGGGAGATAGCGTCAAAGCGATAGGGGCATCCTACTTGTTTGAGACGGGCTTTGAGAGCGTTTAGGGCGTTGATGTTTTCTATCTCTTGAAGTGCAACCGTATCGGCATTGAGATCGCAAAGGACTTGTGCGATATTGTTGAGCTTCTTATCGAATGCACTTTTATCCCAACCGTTACGATTGGGAATGTACTCATCGTATTCGCTACCGTTGTTTACCAAATCAAAGAGATTTTCGACATTATACGAGGCGACTTTAAACTCAGTCGCCATGAGCCATAGAGGCAGTATGAAAATAAGAAAAATACGCATTATTTTCTAAAAAACCTCATAATCATCTCCAAAATACCTCGCCAACCCCCTATTTGGTTGAGCAAACCATCCGCCAATGATTTATCACTGCTTGTCATTTGATCAATAATCATAGGAATCGCACTCATCAGTGAATCACTTGCTATACTTTTATCGATACCCAATTTGGAAGCAAACTCTTCAACTTTGCCTTGCCCCAAAAAGGCTTCGAGTGCGTGGACATCAAGGGGAGCGTTTGCACCCTCTTTGACCCATGTAGTGACCGTTTTGGAGAGATTGTCGTTGTGCATCATAGTACTCTTGACATTGTCAATAACACCCTCGCCTCCGATAGTGTCGTTTAGAGCATTGGCTATACTTGATAGATCGAGTAACGATGTTGCTTCGTGGCTATCGTTTTTGATATTTTGTGCAACGTGATTGATAATTGAGTTGAAATCCATAATTGCCTCCTTTTGTATTGTAAATGACGTATGGTATCATTTTTATATATAAATTTGGTATCATATTGATAAAAAAAGGATTACATCATGTTGGTATGTGAGTGTTTGGACTTGACGTATGAAGATATTAAGAGAGCAATTGATGAGCATCCCCATGAACTTGAGGATATATTTAAAGTTAAAGCAATTGAGGCTATCAAAGAGAGTATTAGAGCGGGTGATATATGCGGATGTTGTACCCAAGATGAGTGCAATAAAGTTGATATGCTTCTGAGAGATGCCGTAACCAAAGCCCTAAGAAGTGCGAGAGAAAATTTAATCTAATTGTGTATAATTGCGCATCAAATTTTAAAGGATTAAAAATGTTAGTTTGCGATTGTATGGGACTTGATTTTGATGAAATAAAAGAGGCCGTAAGAGAGCATGGGGATGATATAGAGGCGATTCAAGATGCTACCGATGCGGGTACAATTTGCGGATGTTGTGCAGAGGCTGAGTGCGATAAAGTCGATATGACATTGCAAGAGGCCATCAAAAGAGCGTTAGAGGAGCTTGAGTAGATTTTTTAGCTGTAGGTTCGACCGTAGGTTCGGCTTTAGCCGAACATTTGAGATTGTAAAATACCCAAAACTCGGCTAAAGCCGAGGCTACGGATTCAAAATAGATTGCTTCACTAGTCGTTTGCAATGACGCATTTTAATAAAGGACTCTAGCAAGATAGAGTCCTTGTGGCGGTGCTAATTTTGTGGTGATGGGGTGTTGGTTGTCAATTTGATGGATAAGATCCTCTTTTGTAATTTTGCAATGCGCATAAAGCATAGCAAGATGAACCATCATGCGTACTTGAGACCTCAAAAATCCATTGGCTTTAAAGTATATAAAGTGATAATCGTTGCGTTTGACATAGGTAGCTTGGTAGAGAGTTCTTAGGGTGGTATGGGTATTTGAGTCGTTTTTGCACAGCATCGCAAAATCGTGCGTTCCTTCAAAATAGCGTAACGCTTCTTGCAGTTTTTGACTCTCAAAAGGCTTGTAGTAGCCTACAAAATCTCTCTCAAAAACACTGGGTGTTGTTGTTTTGAAAATATAGCGGTAGAGGCGTTGTTTGGCATGGAAACGTGCATGAAAGCCACTATCAACTTCAACAAGATGCTTGAAGCGTATTTTGGTCAATACTCCATTGAGTGCTTTTTTAAGCTTTTGGGCATCGCTCCAGTAGTGAGGCGTAACAAAATCAATAACCTGATTGGAGGCGTGTACTCCTCTATCGGTTCGTCCGCTTCCTACGATTGAGCTATCGATATGAAGCCCTCTAAGTGCCTCTTCGATTGTTCCAGCGACGGTTTGAGCCGTATGTTTTTGACGCTGAAACCCCTCAAAAGCACTCCCGTCGTACTCAATAACCCCTTTGAATTTAGCCATTAATAAAAATTTCCAATACGTTTTTTGAAAAGATAGGCACTAGCCGCAATCGAAGCCAAAATAGCCAATGCAAAATATACCTCAATGCCCTCTCGTTTGATAATCGTAGCAGTAAGATAAAAGATAGTAGCGTTCAAGGAGATGACCAAAAAGGAGCGGTTGTTTTGGTAGCGTGGATTGATAATAGAAAAGGAGACTACGATATAGAGCGAAAGGATAGGGATAAGACTCGTAAAAATCATCACAAAAAGTTGTCGCTTTACCCCCTCATTGGCTTCACCCCAATAGAGCATGGAGTTTTTGAAATTGATTTTATCAAACTCAACGCTATCAAAGATGCTCATTTTGGCATACTCAATCTCTTTGAGGGTATCGTGGTCGTAGGTATAGCCTTTGCCTTGGTAGAGTTCAAGCCAAAAGAGACCGTTTTGATTGATAATTTTGCCTTGCGTGGCGATAAAGATTTGATTGTTGCCCTCTTTGTCACGATTGTAAACGACAATATCTTTAAGGTCATTTTCATTTTTGCTCTTGAGATAGATGTAGAAGTTGCCAAATTTTTGTCCCAGTTGATTGGGAATAATATTCAAACGTGCCTCTTTGAGTTTGTTGTTTTTGAATTGATTAAAAAGATGTTTGCTTTGAGGCATAACAAGAAGCGACAAAAAGAGCAAAATGACCGAAAGCGTTAGCGCAATGTAGCCAATGATTCGCACAATATAGCCCGATTGAATACCCAGTGCAAAGAGTGCCACAAGCTCATTATCCATAGAGAGTCTAAAAAACATCGAAGAGACTGCGGCAATAAAGGAGATAGGTAGCGTATAGAACAAAATAGTAGGAATAAAATAGCTAAACATCTCAAGGAGTTCGGCTAAATCAATCTCTATTTTGTGTGTCAATGCAGCAATCTTGACCACATGAACCAATGAAATGACAAAAAATAGAGGAATAAAGAGGGTTAAAAATGTCCTAAAAAAATTCGAGACAATATACCACCGTACTCTACCCATTGACTATCCACGAAACGAGGGATAAAAACTCCTTATCAAAGAGAAAGACAACAAAGGTAGCCAGTGCCAAAAAGGGTACAAAGGGTACTCCCCCCTCTACAGGTTCGAGATCGTCAATATCCACAATCTCTTCTTCTTTTGCAAAGAGGTTTTTGAAGCAAATCGCTAGAGAGCGTTTCTCCCCACCCTCATTTGTCTCTTTGATTTCCTCCTCTTGGTTGCGCATCTTGTACGAGGCGATAAGCGAGGGAATAAATGCCAAAATAGCCGAGAGAAAAAGAGCTAGAAAAAAGTTGGGGAAGTCCAGCAGTGCACCCATAGTCCCTGCTAAAATTACATCACCCCCACCCATGGCTTGACGACAAGCAATCAGTGAGGAGATAAGCCCCACGAGATAGAGTCCCGCCGCCGCC
>DYMA01000055.1 GCA_020721815.1 Sulfurovum sp.
CCTTGAGCCGGTAATGTTTTAGCTAACTCTCTTGCTTCATCTTCATCCTTGCACTCATATGGCGTATAGCCTTTGTCTTTTAAATATTTTACAGCAATATCTGCAAAAGTGATAAGATGTAAATTTTCACTAAGTTTTGGAAAAAATATATCTCTATTTTCACCAAATACACAACTCATCAAACAAAGTTCACCTGATTCTTGAGGAGTTACGAAGTATCTTTTTATATCATTTGGTGCAACTATTGGTTGATTTTTCTCTATTCGTTGGTTAAATCCATGAAGTAAACTTCCATCACTAAAAGCTACATTTGCAAATCTTGCCATAGAAACATTTATTTGTTGAGATTTCCTCATTACAAACATTTCCATGATTCTCTTGCTTGCACCCATCATATTTACAGGATTTGCAGCCTTATCTGTACTTACACAAAAGTATTTTTTAGTTCCATTTTCGATAGATTGTTGAAGTGTTTTATCTGTATTAAAAACATTTGTTTCAATCATTCTCATAAGGGTAAATGGGTCTTTTTCGCTTCTTACATGTTTCAATGCTGATAGATTTAAAACATAATCATATTTCCCATCAGCTTTTATAAAAGCATCATATTCTAAACTTCCAATATCAAGTGCAAATGTAGCAAACTCACCATCGATATAACCAAAACTACTTCGTATATCTCGAACAAGCTCAACCATATTGTTTTCACTAATATCTACAACATGAAGTTTTTTAGGATTTCTTTTAAATATCTCCTTTGTAACTGCTTGACCAATTGAACCAGCACCGCCGATGACGAGAAAAGAAGAATTAGAAACTATTTCTTTTAATTTTTCATCATATTTATTGATATCTTCTAAAAAAAGTTCTTTTATCCGTCCTATTAAATTCAATATTTTATTCATTTTAAACTAATCTCCTTTAAGTACCAATTATACATACTTTTAATCCCATTTTCAAGCCCAACCTTATGTTTCCAACCTAAGCTATGAAGTTTTGATGGGTCTGTGAGTTTGACCATCGTACCATCTGGTTTATCTGTATTGAAAGTGAGTTCGCCTTTGAAACCGATGATATCTTTGATAAGCTCGGCTAGTTCTTTGATAGAGATATCTTTGCCTGTTCCGATATTTATGTGAGTATTACGAACTTCGTTCTTTAATGTTGAATTATCCCGCTTGATGACATCTTGAAAATCTCTATTTTCTAGTAAAAACACACAAGCATCTGCCATATCCTCACTCCATAGAAATTCACGGCGTGGCAAACCACTGCCCCAAATTTCTATGGAAATTTTGAATTTTGAATTTTGAATTTTGAATTGTTTGATACCATATTTTTCTAGGATATTTAGTATCTCTTCTTGTGACTTATTTCCATCTACATTTTCGATTGGGTTTTTATTTAGGTCTTCTTTGATTGCATTCGAGTTGTTTTCTTCTAAACATTTTCCTAAATGTATTTTTCTAATAAGTGCTGGTAGTACATGGGACTTTTCCAAATCAAAGTTATCATTTGGACCATAAAGATTTGTAGGCATTACGGATATGAAGTTTGTACCATATTGGATATTGTAACTTTCACACATTTTTATCCCTGCTATTTTGGCAATAGCATAAGGTTCATTTGTGTATTCCAGTGGAGAAGTTAAAAGACAATTTTCTGGCATAGGTTGAGGAGCATTTTTTGGATAAATACAAGTACTCCCTAAAAATAGTAGTTTTTTCACTTTATGTACATAGCTTTGATGGATTACATTGTTTTGGATAGCAAGATTTTCATAGATGAAGTCTGCTCTATAAGTATTGTTTGCTACTATACCACCCACTTTTGCGGCAGCCAAGATTACATATTCTGGTTGCTCTTTTTTGAAAAACTCTTCCGTAGCTAAACTATCAATTAAATCCAACTTTTCGTATCTTATAGAATTTGTTTTCAACGTTGAATTATTTGGTATTCTTGTTCTGTAATTGCTTATTATATTTGTGTAGCCTTTATCTAGTAAGTTTTTTATTATGGCTGAGCCTACTAGTCCTGTGCCACCTGCTACGAAAATTTTACTATTTTTGGTCATTTATTATTTCCATCCAAACACTTATTTAATTTTTTATCAAAAGTTACAATATTGCAATTAGATATTTTATTACAAGCACACAAGATACTATCAACAAAATCTATATTTTGCAACTCAAAAATATCCAAAGCTAAATTCACAATTTCTTTTGAATCAACACTTATATTGTCATTTATAAAAAGTTCTTTAAGGGTATTTACAACTTCATTTTTTGGTACACTGTATGTTTTGTTTAATACATACACAACTTCTGTGAGCACTTCATTCTTGATAAAAGCTTCACTATTTTCCAAATAATTTTTAGATTGTTCTGTAAACTTTTCACAATCTTGTAATAAATATCTTAAAATAATATTCGCATCAAGATAAATCATTTTTATCCTTAGTTAGTCTGTCCCATGCAATATTCTTTTCACTATCTATTAAAGCTGGATTTGCATATTTACTCAAAGCTCCTGCTAGTGATTTTTTCTCTTTTTTTATAATTTTAGTTTCTTTATCTAATGGATAAGAAAAAGGAAGTACCAATATCTCTACTTCATGATTTAAATACTCTTTTGGAATGTGTAAATTATAATGTTCTGTTGTTGGTTTTATAATCTGTCTTAACATATCCGACTCCTTTTAAATACTATTTAATTTTAGCAAAATTACTCAAAATAACTCATAATTTTATACCCACCATCTTTTAAGTAAGTGTCTTTTGTCATAAGTTTCAGGTCTGATTCCATCATATCATTTACAAGGTCTTGCAAGTTATACTCCCTATTCCATCCTAGTTTTTGTTCTGCTTTTGTTGGGTCACCCAAAAGCAAATCGACTTCGGTGGGTCTAAAGTATCTAGGATCTACAGCTACTACTTCTCTACAGATTTCCACTTGATACTTAGGATTAGAACAAGATACCACATATCCTTTTTCTTCTACTCCCTCACCTTTAAATTCTAAAGTGATACCAGCATAAGCAAAACTCATTCGTACAAAATCTCGTACAGTTGTGGTTTGTCCTGTTGCTATTACCCAATCTTCTGGTTCATCAGCTTGTAAAATCATCCACATCATTCTTACATAATCTTTAGCATGACCCCAGTCTCTTTTGGCATCAAGGTTTCCTAAGTATAATTTATCTTGAAGACCTAGAGCTATTTTAGATGCTGCTCTTGTGATTTTTCTAGTTACAAATGTCTCACCTCGAACTGGTGATTCATGGTTGAAAAGTATCCCATTACAAGCAAACATCCCATAGGCTTCTCTGTAGTTTACCGTTATCCAATAGGCATACATTTTAGCAACTGCATATGGACTTCTTGGATAAAATGGAGTGGTTTCTTTTTGTGGTGTCTCTTGCACTTTTCCATAAAGCTCACTGGTACTCGCTTGATAAATTTTTGTTTTTTTCGTAAGTCCCAAAAGCTTAACAGCTTCCAGTATCCTAAGAGTCCCAGTACCATCAGCATTGGCTACATATTCAGGTGTTTCAAAAGATACATGCACATGACTCATAGCAGCAAGATTGTATATCTCATCGGGTTGTGTCTCTTGGATGATACGAGTAAGATTCATAGAGTCTGTCATATCACCAAAGTGAAGATGAAGATTTACATTATTTTCATGAACATCTTGATAAAGATGATCTATTCTATCTGTGTTAAACAAACTGGTTCTTCTTTTTACCCCATGCACAATGTAACCTTTTTTGAGCAAAAATTCCGCTAGATAACTTCCATCTTGTCCTGTGATTCCTGTTATTAGGGCAACTCTGCCCTTATAGTTAGTAGTTTGTTGTGTGTTGCTTGTTGTATTTTCCATTAATTGCTATCCTTTTCTAATATATTTTTCTTTAAATTTTTTATCATCTTTGAAATATGGTCTAATTCACTTTTCCACTTCATTCCAATTTCTTTTTCTATATAATCTATCTCTATTCCTATATATATTTGTGTTATCAACTCAGCAAGTGAACCTTCTGATATATTTAAGAATCTAGCTTTATCTTTTGCAGATTCTTTTTCCATCCCTTCAGCTATATTTGAGCCAATAGACAAAGAACATCTAGTAATCTGATCTTTAAATCCATAATCTTTCGAAGTTTTAAAGTACTTATATACCTCTACACTCAATCGACAAGATTTTTTCCATACATCTAAATTTTCACATTTCATACTACACTCTACCTACTACTTACTACAAACTGTTTTGAAAACACTATTTAAAACTTGCTTTACTAGATTACCTGAGCTTTCTTGACTATTCGTTTCTACATAACACCTTAGTTCTGGTGCATTACCTGATGGTCGCAAGTGTACAATCACTCCATCATCAAGTGTAAGTCTTAAACCATCAATTTGATTAATATCTACTACTTTTAAATTTTCTAATCCAAAACTTTTTAGTAGTGTTTGCGGACTTGATGCCCCTTTTTCTAAAAGTTTTTTACTATCTTCTAGTGGAAAATCTTGAATCCTATCACTTGAAGTAAATCGTTGTGGTAGAGTTACAACAAGCTTAGATAGTGATACTTTTGATTTAACTACTTGGCTCATTAGTACGACAAAAGGTAACAACGCATCTCTAGTAGGTAAGGCATCTAATATATTTCCATCTTGTTCTAGTGTATAACCTAAAAGAAAACCACCATTTGCTTCAAATCCTGCAAATGATTTATAAGATTCTAATTCTTTAAAAGCCTCTATAACATAAGGTGATCCTATGCGAGTTCTTCTTACAACTTTAAAAAAACCACTTTTTTCAATAGCAGTATTACAACTCACAGGAACTGCTAAAGCTTCAATTCCAAGAAGTTGTGCAGTGAGCAGTCCCACTATATCACCCCGTAGCCAATCACCATTTTCATCAGCAATCAAAGGACGGTCACCATCACCATCTGTAGAAAATATAGCATCAAAACCATACTCTTTAGACCAATCTTTTGCTCTTTGTTTATCAATATCCGCTACAGCTTCTGTATCAATCGGTACGAACTCATCAGATCTCCCTAGTGAGATTACCTCTGCCCCTAGTGAAGTAAACAACTCGGCATACAAGTCCCTACCAGCACTTGAGTGTTCATAGATACCAATTTTAAGACCGCTTAAACATTGAGAACCAAAAAAGTTTGCATATCTACTCATATAGTTTTTTGTGGCACTCTCTTTTGTTTGCGGTAGATTACTTTTGATAGAGATTATTTGATTTGAGTTATTTATGATTTCAATCTCATCAACTTTTGTTATCTCTCCATCTGGAGTATAAAACTTGATACCATTTCTATCAAATGGTATATGACTACCTGTAATCATAATAGATGGAATTGTATCTCTCATAGCTTGCAGTGCTAAAGCTGGAGTTGGTAATACTCCATAAAAATCAACTTCATATCCATAGGCTTTTATTGTTGCACAAACAGTTTGTGCAATTTGGGGACTACTTGGACGATTATCCATTGCAATTGCAACTCTTTTAAAATCAAATGTTTTTTTCATAGCATCTAAAAAAGAGTGTGTAAAAGCAGTACAAACCTCTGGTGTAAAATCACAAACTAATCCTCTAGCTCCACTAGTTCCAAATTTTATACCACTTTGATCGATGATTTCTTTTATATTTTTCATATACTAATCTCTTTTAAAATCATCTTCGATTCTTACGATATCATCTTCACCAGTGTATTCTCCCACTTGAGCTTCTATTAAGATCACAGGGATTTTCCCTTGATTTTCAAGTCTATGGATTTCACCCATTTTGATATAGGTTGATTCATTGGGACGCACGAGTCTTGTCTCTTCTCCTACGGTTACGGTAGCTGTTCCGCTTACTACTATCCAATGCTCATTGCGATGAAAATGTTTTTGGAGAGAGAGACGCTTACTGGGTTTGACTTCAATACGCTTAATCTTATACCCCTTAGCCTCTTCAAGTATCGTATAAGTTCCCCACGGACGATGACCTGTAAGGTGAATATTATGAAGTTCACTTTTTTGCTCTTTGAGTTTGGCTACTACATTTTTGACTTTTTGAGAAGAGCCTTTTTTGGAAATCAACAAAGCATCTCCCATATCAACAACAATCAAATCTTCAATATCAACAGTGGCTATTATTCTTTCATTTCCATAGATAAGATTATTTTTACTATCAATAGAAATGTGGTTTGGATTTTGAGTATTTCCATTTTCATCTTTTGTGAGTTCATTGCAAAGAGCATCAAAGCTTCCTACATCACTCCAAGCAATATCCGATGGAACGACTTTTACTTTTGAAGATTTTTCCATCACGGCATAGTCGATTGACTCATCTGGAATAGCTTCCATATGAGAATGTTGAATTCTTAATGTTGAATGTTGAATTTTTTTATTATCAAACGCAACGACACATGACTCATATATCTTAGGAGCATATTTTTGAAGCTCTTGCAAAAATACTCCTGCTTTAAATAAAAACATCCCAGAGTTCCAATAATATTTTAATGGTAAATTTTGAATGCTTAATTTTGAATTTTCCTCTAAATATTTGGTTGCCGTTTCAAAGTTTGGCTTCTCATGAAACAATTCAACACTCAACATTAAACATTCATCATTTTCAGGCTTTGCTTGAATGTATCCAAATCCTGTTTCTGCAAATGTTGGCTTTATTCCAAATGTCACTAAGCTGTTTTGAGTGGCTAACTCTTTGGCTCTTGTGATAACTTTTTCATACTCTTTCTCATTTTTGATAAGATGATCCGATGGAGTGACCAATACCAACTCTTCACTATCAAGTGCCAAACAAGCCAGTGCAATAGCGGGAGCGGTATTTCTTCCAATGGGTTCTAAAAGAAATTTTGAATGTTGAATGTTGGATGTTGAATGTTCTTCCAACTGATCAACTGCTAAAAAATACTGTTCAGCGTTAGATACTACAAAATTTTTATCGCAAACTTTACTATTTCTCTCAACCGTTAATTGAAAAAGTGATTTATTGTCAAATAGCTTTACAAACTGCTTGGGCATCAATGTGCGACTAATAGGCCACAGTCTCGTACCGCTTCCACCGCACAATATAATATTAGTCATTTATTTTTCCTTGATACATCAATTCAAGCTCTTTTTGCAACTCTTCATACTCTCTTTTTTTGCGTTCAATGAATTTTTCCGTTAGTTTTATCTTTTGGGCGATACCCTCTTGAGTCAATAGGTAGGTGTAGTTTTTCTTCTGCTTGGAGTTGGCGAAATTTTGTACTTTTATCAAGCCTTTTTCAATCAACGCTTTGAGAATATAGTTTACCTTGCCTACCGAACACCCTAGCTCTTTGGCTAGGAGGGGTTGTGATTGGATGGTTTGGGATTTTCGTAGGACTGCAAGTGTGAGTTCATCGTGATACAAAACCAATACCTCTTTTATTTTCAATTATTGAATTTTAGCTTTTTTTGGCTTGAAATGCAAGAGAAAATGTTACTCTTTTGTTATTTTAACTGTTGTTTAATCTTCAAATAGATTGCTTTGAGAATCTCTTTTTGATTAAGGATATCGTTGAGTGCTTCTGTCATTTCATAGGGTTCATCATCGTACTGATGGGCTATTTTGTTTCTTTTTTCTCTTAGTCCAATCCACTCATTTTTATCATCCAAAAAGTTTAGTTTTTCCAATTTATTTAATATATCCAAAAAAGGCAACGGCTCACTACTTGGCTCATAAATATCAACTATCAGATGAAATATCTTTTGACCCAATGTATCTTGAAGTTTTGAGAATCGATAGAGGTATTGGTCTATATCTTGGACTTGATCTTTGGAGAGTTGCTGGTATCTATTTACACTCAAAGGAAGGCTACTTTGAATATCGCAGTATGCCTCTTCTATGCGTTGGAGATGTTTGTCGCACTCATGGAGATATTTTTGAAGTTTGATGCTTTGTAAATCCAATTCAACTCCTTTTTTGGCTTCTATTTCTATGAGCCTTGTTGCATCTTGGGCGACAATGAGATCAATTTTTTGCTCACCAATTCTCTTTTGTAGCTCTACAATAAATTTGGTTTTGTTTTGATAACTATCATCGTTTTGATTGCAAGGTTCAATAAAAAGATCAATATCGCCACCCTTTTGAGCATCATCGACTCGACTACCAAAGAGATAAATCTTAGAGTTCTCTCCAAAATATCTATTTTTTAGTTGGACAATATTCTCTATCTCAAAAAAAGTAAGTCGCATATCTATTGATCCTAAATTCCAACTCTAGCTATCGCTATTAAAAATATCTCGTGTATAGACTTTCTCTTTGACATCCATAATAGCCTCGCTCAAACGATTGGCTACAATCACATCGGAGATTTGCTTAAACTCTTCCAAATCTTTAATCACACGGGATTTGAAAAACTCCTCCTCTTCCAATACGGGTTCATAAACCACCACCTCTATCCCTTTGGCTTTGATACGCTTCATCACCCCTTGAATGGCGGAACTTCTGAAGTTGTCGCTGCCGCTTTTCATTACCAATCGATAGATACCCACGATTTTTGGATTGCGTTTGACGATAGAGTCGGCGATAAAATCTTTGCGTGTGGAGTTGGCTTTGACAATGGCTTCAATCATATTGGAGGGGACATCTTGGTAGTTGGCTAGAAGTTGCTTGGTATCTTTGGGCAGACAATAGCCCCCGTATCCAAAGCTAGGGTTGTTGTAGTGTGTGCCAATACGAGGGTCAAGCCCTACTCCCTCAATAATCTCTTGCGTACTCAATCCATGCGACTGAGCGTAACTATCAAGCTCATTAAAGTAAGCCACACGCATGGCTAGATAGGTATTGGCAAAGAGCTTTATCGCTTCGGCTTCGGTGGAGTTGGTAAAGAGTATGGGAATATCTTTTTTGATAGCCCCACCCGCCAAAAGATTGGCAAAGATTGTCGCTCTCTGGCTCTTTTCGCCCACCACGATACGGCTAGGATAGAGATTGTCATAGAGTGCTTTGCCTTCTCTCAAAAATTCGGGCGAGAAGATAATATTTTGCGTTTGAAATTGCTCTCGTACTTTGAGAGTATAGCCTACGGGGATGGTTGATTTGATAACCATTGTAGCGTCGGGATTAATCGCCAACACGTCGGCAATGACATACTCAATCGAGCGTGTATTAAAATAGTTGGTTTGAGGGTCATAATCGGTAGGCGTGGCGATAATGACATAGGTAGCATCCCTATAAGCCTCCTCTTTGTCAAGCGTCGCTCGAAAGTTGAGATTATCTTTGGATAGATACTCCTCAATCTCTCTATCTTCGATGGGTGATTTTCTTTGATTGAGAAGTTCGACTTTTTGGGGGATTATATCAAGGGCTACCACCTCATTGTGTTGTGCCAACAATATTCCATTGCTTAGCCCCACATATCCCGTACCTGCTATGGCTATTTTCATCCAATTCCTTTACAATAAACATTAAGAAGTATTCTATCATAAAAAAATTACAAAGATAAGCATAAGAGGGGTGGATTATAGAAGTAAGGGGGGGGTTAAGTAGCCTAAGCTACCCGTGAAACTATTGAGTGATACGTCGTCCCCATTTGAAGCGTTTGCCGTGAAAAGTTCCCGAAAGATTGGTAACAATCACTCGATTTTTGGCACTACTAGCGTGGATAAATTTATCGTTGCCGATGTAAATTCCCACATGATTAACATACCCTCTTCCTCTTCTTGAGGTATCGAAGAAGACCAAATCGCCCACTTTGAGATCTTTTTTACTTGAGACAAATTTACCAAACTTTGATTGCTGTCTAGAGTCACGTGGAATTTTCAAACCGTTTACCTTGCAAACATATTGCGCATAACCCGAACAATCAAATCCATTAGGAGTAGTTCCACCCCATCGGTATTTTTTGCCTTGAAATTTTTTAGCGACTTGGATAATGTTGGTGGGGAGTTTTGGGTTGATAGTTGTTGCACCGCAACTGGTGACAAAAAAAGCACTTAGCAATAAAAGTATGTAGAGTTTCCTCATGATTTCTCCTGTAAATAATCGTTTCGATTTTCAAATGATTGAGCGAATTGTATTCAACAAAAATAAACAAATAGTAAAATTTTGATTAACTAATCATTAACTATTTATCATCTATTTTTTTACAAAACACGATAAAATCAAAAGATTTCTTTTATATTTTGACCGCTTCAATCTTGTCGGTAGCATCTTGCAATACAAAGGTTTCACCCACTTTTAGGGCATTGAGCGTGACCACTTTGCCTTGTTGGCTCACTTGAACCCAACCTTTTTTGTATTGATTTTTAGGATCCAAAGTCTGCGTTCGATTGGCGTAAATCTCTAATTTTTGTTGCTCTTTTTGGAGTCTAAAATGAATCATTTGTTGCAAATCTTGTCTCATTTGAGGCAAACGGTGTCCATTTTTTTCCAATTTTACACGGATAATTTGATTATAATGACTTTTTAGCACCTCAAATTCTCTTGCGAAACGCACCAATTGATTCTTCATTGAGAGGCGTTGAAACTCTTTGGTTAAATTTTCAACCGTTTTTCCCTTACTATATAATATATGCACAAAGATTTTTTGGTATCGCTTTTGCAACTCTCCTAGCATAAAAAGCAACTCATTTTGATCGGGGAGTATCATCTCCATAGCCGCACTAGGAGTAGGCGCTCGAAGGTCGGCTACAAAATCGCTTATGACGCTATCAATCTCATGCCCTACCGCACTTACGACAGGCGTTTTCATAGCAAACACAGCATCGGCCACCATCTCTTCATTGAACGCCCACAAATCCTCAATGCTACCGCCCCCACGCCCCACTACGACGACATCTACACCCAAACCATCGGCATAGCGTAACGCCTTTGCAATTTGACTGGCTGCCATATCGCCTTGTACAAGCGTATCGACGATAAAGACCTCAAGGGCTTTGTAGCGTTTGTCGATGATTGTAAGCATATCGTGCAAAGCGGCCGAATTTTTGGCAGTGACGAGTGCAATGGAGGTGATGTACTTTGGGATAGGTTTTTTGTGTAATGAATCAAAATAGCCTTTGGCTTGAAGACGTTTTTTGAGCTGTTCATAAGCCAACGCCAACGCCCCTTGCCCAAAAGGCTCAATATGAGTAGCGTAAAACTGATATTCACCTCTAGGGGTATAGACTCCCACACTCCCCTCTACAATGATTTTTGCCCCCACCTCCAATCGAAACTTCATTTTGGCGACACTGGAGCGAAACATGACGCACTTCATCGTCGCATGTGCATCTTTGATACTAAAATAGAGATGTCCGCTTGTATGGTAAGTAAAGGCACTCACCTCACCCTCTACCAAAATATTGACAAACGTACTCTCCAGTAAGGATTTGATTTGTTCATTGAGAGTCGATACGCTAAGGGCTTTCACCTGCAAATCTCCTTTGTATCAAAGCTTACTTGATGTGAGCGTTTCATCATACAATTATCCCCCCACCTAGCAGCTCCTCTCCATCATAAAATACAGCCACTTGCTCTTTGGCGACACCGTAAACGGGTTGGTGGAGTTCTATTTCGCCCTCATCGCCCTCAATGCTCACCGTTGCCGATACGGCTTGGGTACGGTAGCGTACTTTGACATAGCAATCAAAGGTTTTTTTTGCTTCAAAGAGATTAATAGTGCGAATTTTTATGCGACTTATCGCCAACTCTTCTCGTTTGCCTACGACGATTTGATTGGTTTGGGGTTTGATATCGAGTACAAAGTGAGGGTCGTGCGCTCCGTGGACATAAAAGCCTCTGCGTTTGCCAATGGTATAGTGCATGTAGCCTTTGTGGTGACCTACTACCTCCCCTTGGCTATTAATCGTCTCGCCCTCTTGGTTGATGTTCATGTATTTTTCCAAAATTTGGGTATAGTCATTTTCGACAAAACAGATCTCACTGCTCTCTTTTTGGGTGGCTATATCTTGCAAAATAGGTATCTCAGACGCAAAAGCCTTCACATCCTCTTTGAGCCACTCCCCTAACGGAAAGAGCAAACGGGGCAAAACATCGTGATGAATGTGAGCTAAAAAGTAGCTTTGGTCTTTTGCACTATCTTTGGCTTTGTAGATCTTTTTGCCATCGCAGCGTACATAGTGTCCCGTAGCGACATACTCTATCCCTAGATTGGAGGCAAACTCTACCATCTTGCCAAATTTGATGTCACGGTTGCACACTACGCAAGGATTGGGGGTGAGTCCCTTTTGATAGGAGTCTATAAAGTAGCTATAGACGCTTTGGTTAAACTCCTCTTCAAGATCCAAAAAATGTATCACAATGCCTAGATAATTCGCCGCACGTCGGGCTTTTTCAAAATTCTCTTCATGGTACCCCGCTTTGGTGTGAAGTTTCATATAGACTCCCTCCACCTCATAGCCTTGCTTTTGAAGCAAAATCGCACTCACGGTAGAATCGACTCCACCGCTCATTCCTACCAATACTCGTCTCATAATGTCCCTACCAATTTATCTAAAATATAGCGTTTGCACTCGCATAAAATATCATTGGGGATAGTTTGTCCTATCGAGATATAGCTTAGCGGTGTGGTGTTGTGGCGTATCAAAAAATTAATCACATTGCCAATATGACGTGTCTCATCAAATTTGCTAATCAAGAGAGCGTCCAAATCCAAAAAGGAGAAGTTTTGGTAAATATCCTCCAAATCCTCCTCTTTGGAGAGTGCGCTAAGGACAAGAGTGATGTGCATTTTTTGTTGGTGTGAGGCCAAAATATACTCAATTGTCCAGTTTCACAACGTTATGGTTACCTAGCATTCTAAACACAAGCGATAG
>DYMA01000056.1 GCA_020721815.1 Sulfurovum sp.
AGTTTTATGCTATTGCTTTAAAGGGGATGGTACAACGTGGTGAAACTGGACATTTTTTTTATCTCCTAAGTGGGCTTCAAGTATTGTTTTGAGCTGTTGGTCGATAAAGTCGGGATCATCGCCTGTTTGTACTTTGGAACACTCTAGCATATTGTTTTTTACACCGTATCTATTGAAATTCTCATCTAAATCAATACCTAAATTACTAAAAAAATTTGCTCTTTGTAAGTAGCGTATTCCATCTTCGTTTGGATTTTCAAAATCAATATGAACACGGTTATTATTTTGTTGAATTATTGATGATAGATAAGCAATTCCCGAAGGCTTAGAAAAAAGATTGCTTGTAAAGTGTAGTTGATTTGAAATAGTAGAGTTAATCAAACTATTTACTAAATTGTTTATATCTAAAAAGTCTATCTTGTTAATTTTTTGTATCATCTTCTATTATCCCTATGGTGTGCGTTTAAATTATGGGCGTAATTGTACCCTAAGGTAGATTAGGAGGTGGAGAGATAATAAAAAGCGTTTGGTTTTTTGCGTTTCTTTTGTGGGTGTTTGCCCATATTCTTGGGGGTTTTGCTTCTCTACCCCTATAGAAAGGAGGAGGTTGGGTTTGCTAACCCACCTTTTGTTACCCCAACTCTACCTCTTTTTGAGTATCAAAAAAGTGCTTTTTGACCGCTTCAAAGACGGATTTTTCGATGGGTTCATTGGCATAGCTCTCATCGGCTATGAGTCCAATGGAGTTAAGCTCACTCATGGGGCAATCGCCTATCTTTTGGGTCAATAAAATATCGCAATCTTTAAGTGTGGTTTTAATCTCTTCGATAGGATTATTGCCGTTGCAGTTTTCCGCACCGTTGCAATAGGCACTCTCAATTTTGCGATGCATCACAAACTTAATCGCTTTGTCCCCCGCCTCATAGACAAGAAACTCTTTGGCCGAACCAAAGTGCGTATTGATCATCCCCTCCCCGCCCGTAGTGACGGCTACGAGATAGGTTTTGCCTGTGGTGCTTAATTGGTTTTTGCTTCCATTTTCGATCTTGATACGCTCATTGGCATGGGCTAAATTGGCTCTCCAATTTTCGATAATCTCATGCTTTTTGGCTCGTGATTCGATGTTGTATCTTCGTTCGAGTTCATCAAAGCTAAGCCCTATAAAGCTCTCATTGGTAAACTCCTCGCCTCTATCTTCGCCTATAAGTCCCACCGCATCGGCTCGGCACTGTCGGCAATGCTTCATAAGCTTCATATCCATTCCACACGCCTCTTGAGCCGCCATTACCTCTTGGTCGGTAGCACTCTTGACTCCTTCGAGTCCAAACTTTGTGCCAAATTCAGGCGCACTAAGCAAAGGCATAATGTTGTGCAAAAAGACATTAAGCGTTTTGAGTTTTTTGGCGACATTAGGGAGGTCTTTGTCGTTGATACCAGGGATAAGTACAGAGTTGGCTTTGACCAAAATACCTCGCTCGGTGAGCATCTTGATCCCCTCCAATTGTCTTTGAAGTAAGATTTTTGCCCCCTCTTTGCCCCGTATCTTTTTGTGTTCCCAGTGTATCCACGGATAGATTTGGCTTCCTATCTCGCCGCTCTCATCGACGGTATTGATGGTTACGGTGACGTGATCGACATTGTATTTGACAATCTCATCGATGTAATCGGGAAGTTTGAGTCCATTGGTCGATAGACAAAGCTTCAAATCGGGGGCTTTTTCTTGCAACATCTTAAAAGTCTCAAAGGTCTTGCTAGGATTTGCCAACGCATCGCCAGGCCCTGCTATGCCCACTACAGAGAGTTGTTGAATATCTCCGCCTACATAAAGCACCTTTTTAACCGCCTCTTGGGGACTAAGTTTACCGCTTGTTACACCTGGGCGAGACTCGTTGGAGCAGTCGTATTTTCGATTGCAATAGTTGCACTGAATATTACACGCAGGGGCTACGGGTACATGAATCCGTGCGTAGTGTTGGTGTGCCCCTTCGCTGTAGCAGGGGTGGTTGTTGATTTTTTCTTGTATTGCCATAGCCTGTGCATTGTTGGGGTCGAAGCCCATATCGCTGTGCGTACCGCAACCGCCTGTTGAACAACTCATAATCTATCCTTTCGTATTTCATTATTTAATTCTCTAAAACTATCTATTACAAGAAGTGTTCCTTAGACAAGGAATAGTTTTTGCAAACTACAATAGTACAAAAATGTAACGAGGAATGGGCAATGCAACACGCTACACTTGAAGATACCCGTAATTTTGCACAAAAATTCTCACACTGTAGAGATTTTTACGTCCAACATAACGATTTGGTATTTTCCAAACTGGGATTGGGTACTTTCAACAAAGAACCCTACAAAGAGGAGAACTATCTTTTTCACTACATCGAAGCGGTCAAGGAGGCGATACAAAACGGTATAAACCTTATCGATACCGCATCCAACTACCGCTACGGTCAAAGCGAAAAAGAGATAGGCGAAGCCTTGCGAGAACTGGGCGATACTATCAAACGTCAAGAGCTTATCATCTGCTCCAAAGGGGGATTTATCCAGCTGGATTATCCCTTCCCCACCAACCCCTACGCATGGATCAAAGAGAATATTATCGAGGCTAATCTAGCCAAAGAGAGCGACATTGAGCTTGACCAACACTGTATGAGTCCTGATTTTTTGGAGTGGAGTTGCAAACGAAGCTTGGCAAATGTAGGGATAGAGGCTTTTGATATCTACTATCTTCACAATCCCGAGATGCAAATGCTCTCTTTGGGGCAAGAGGCTTTTTATAAACAAATCGAAAAAATCTTTGAACGCTTTGAAGCATTGGCTACCAAAGGACTCTTTAGATACTACGGTGTAGCGGTTTGGAATGGCTTTACAAGCAATAACGAAGAGCAAATTTCGCTAGAGAAGCTAGTAGAGATAGCCCAAAAGGTAGGGGGAGCAAACCACCGATTTAAATATATCCAACTCCCTTTTAACATGGCAAAAGTACAAGCCTACGCCCAACCCACTCAAAGACTTAGCCACGAAGCGTGTACGATTTTGGAAGCGGCTCATAGACTCGGTATTGGGGTTATTAGCTCCTCATCGTTGCTTCAAATGAATCTCTTTCACAAATCCTTTTCTGTCAATACGGGGGCTATTTTGGATAGTAGCATGACGCTCACAAGCGATATTCAACTCGCCCTTCAGTTTGTACGCTCAACACCCTCTATTGTGAGTTCTCTCTTTGGTTCCAAAGTCCCTTTGCACATTAGACAAAACGTAGCCATTTCGCAAATCAAAGCGGTATCTAGCAGTCGATACCATCTACTCTATAGGCTCTAGCGATGATTTATGATATTATCGTCGTAGGAGGCGGAGTAGCGGGATTAATGGCGGCTATTGAAGCCAAAAGCGGTACCAACAAAGTAGCACTCATCACCAAAGGCAATCTTTTCAAATCCAACAGTTCACTAGCTAGTGGAGGTATCAATGCCGTACTTGATACAAACGATCAAATCGAAATCGATAAACACATCGAGGATACCTACCGTGGCGGTTACGGACTGGGCAACAAAAAAGCCATTGGTTATATGTGCCATAGAGCGGGTTTTGTTATTGAGAAACTTGAAGAGTATGGGGTGGAGTTTGCACTCAACGAAGATGGGAGTATTGCCCAGCGAAGCTTTGGAGGGGGAAGTTCTAAACGGACGTGTTATGTAGGAGACAAAACGGGAGGGGCTATCACGGGTACGCTTATCAAAAAAGCCAAAAGCATGGGCGTTGATTTTGTCGTCAATAACTTTATTATGAACATCACCCAGCTTGATAATCGTATAAGCGGTGTGGTGTCGATACGACGAATCGATAGCTCCGTAGTGGTCTATCCTGCCAAAGCTGTGATACTTGCAGGGGGTGGTTACGGCGGGATTTATCGTGGCTACTCTACCAACGCTCCCGATTATACGGGGGATTTACACGCCGTGGCTTTGCGTGCGGGGTTACGGCTCAAAGATATGGAGTTTGTGCAGTTTCACCCTACAGGTTTGGCAAAAGGAAGCTACCTTGTGAGCGAAGCGGCTCGTGGCGAGGGTGGATACCTTGTCAATAGTTTGGGAGATCGCTTTGTCGATGAGCTTGAAACCAGAGATGTGGTGAGTCGTGCGATACTTAGAGAGTTTGAAAAGGGGCATGAGGTTTTTATCGATTTGCGTCATCTTAGCCTCCAAACCATCGAAACCACGCTCCCCAGTCTCTACAAAAGTGCCTACAATATGATGGGTATTAATGTAAGCACAGAGTTGCTTCCCATCAAGCCTCTAGCCCACTACACCATGGGAGGCATTGAATCGGATATGACCCAAACGACTATCAAAGGGCTTTTTGTCTGCGGTGAGTGTGCGGCGGTGGGGGTGCATGGAGCCAATCGTTTGGGTGGTAATTCGTTGCTTGAAGGGGTGGTTTTTGGTGAATTGGCAGGGCAAAAGGCACTTAAATATATCCAAAATCGTAAACTGTTGCCCATTGATTACAATATTGTAGCCCACGATCAACGCATTGTCGATACTATCTTCGATATGGATACTACCAAAAACTTCAACGCCATGCGTATTTCGCTGGGCAAAAGTATGTTTGAAGATTGCGGTATTACCAAAAGCGAGGCCAAACTCATCAAAGCCTACGACTATATCCGCTACCTCCAATCCGAGGTCAATACTCTTCACTGCATCGACAAAGGACGCACCAACAACGTCGAACTTATCTCTATTTTAGAACTCAAAAACGCCCTTGAAGTAGCCCAAACGGTCATACTAGCCTCGATGGAACGCAAAGAGAGCCGAGGTGCTAACCACCGAGAGGATTATCCCACTATGGATGAGAAGATGCAAGGCTCTATTAGAGTCTATCAACCCATCAAAGGCTACTACCGACTCATCTTTATGAACGACGGATGGCTCGATAAGCTACGACGCTTTTTTAGAGAGTAGGTTACTACTCCCACGACACATTCAATTTGTCGTTCGTACTGAGCCTGTCGAAGTACACCCTACTTGACAATGATGCGTGCGTTGGTGGCTTGAATAGGGCGGTTGTTGCCTCCATGAACGGCGTGGGCAAACTTCTCGATTTGTGCTTGAGATACTTTAAGGTTTTTGCCTAGTACCATCCACTTAACCCCTTCAGAACAAGGCGGAGTGGTGAGTGAGCCGTTAAATCGGTAGTATTGTGTTTGGGTGGGAATGAGTGCCATTAGATTTTTGGCAATGTTGTTAAGTTCATGTTTCTCGTTCGCACTCATGGGCATCTTCTCCCAAAGCTGTGCCAAGGTAGTATTGGTTTTGCCGTATTCAAAGAGTACCGCCACAACCGCCAACTCTCCATCCTTTGCAACATGGACGAAGTGTACCTCTAGTGGGAAGCTTTTGCCATCAATGTGGTTTTCACTGGGTGTATGGAAATGGTACTGTTTAAGCTCATACCTCTTTTTGTCCACTACGATAGAGCTACCCGATGCGATATTGACTTGTACCGTATGACCGTTATTGACAATCTCCGTGGGAGCGGTGGTGTAGCTAAATTGGATGGGGGCTAGATGGGCATCGATAGAGCTTGTGATATTGATAGGCGATTGATTGCGTCCCAATGCACACATCTTGTAATCATCGTTCAAACTTCCCCAACTTAAGGGCCCATTATGACCCGTATAACCCCAATGGGCGTTGTGCGTGGTGTGCGAACAGCTACTCATTAGCAACAGAGCCGATGAGAGCATCAAAGTAATTTTTTTCATGGTTATCCTTTTTGAATTAAAACTGGATTATACTATTACGTTTCTTATGAATGGGTCTGCTTGAAGTTTTGAACTCTTCTTGTTTGTAATGATTCATTGGGTTTACGGTTTAGCATTTATTTTAATATTTGTAAACCAAAGTAAACAAATTTTTATATTAAATCTATTATACTTCTTGCATTAAAGGATAAAATATGTTTGGTGAAAGATTAAAAAGAGCAAGGATAAAAGCTGGTTTGTCAATGGAAGAGTTGGTTGCTAAAGCCTCTAATATTGTTAGTAAGCAAGCAATTTCTCAATATGAAAAGAATCTCAAAAATCCATCATCTACTGTATTGATAGCACTTGCTAATGCTTTAGGTGTAGGGGTAGATTATTTTTTTAGGAATGTTGATGTTAGTATTGGGGAAGTTGATTTTAGAAAACAATCTAACTTTGGTAAAAAAAAGCAAGATGTTTTACAAGAGAAAGTTCGAGAATATTTGGAACGATATATTGAAATTGAAAATATATTAGATATAGATTATAAATTTGAAAATCTATTATATGAAGAAACTATCAACTCGCTTGATGATATTGAAAATATAGCTACAATACTAAGGGCAAACTGGAATTTAGGAATTGATTCTATTGATAATATCGTAGAGATGTTGGAACTTAAAAATATAAAAGTTTTGTTGGTTGAAGATGATAAAAAATTTAATGGTTTATGTGGAAAAGTAAATGATGAGAAAAGCCATAATTTTATTGTATTGAATAATTCAAAAGAGTTAAGTGGTGAAAGAAAAAGATTTACAGCACTCCACGAATTAGCCCATTTAGTTTTACCAAACCACAATTTGGATGAAGAAAAAGCAAGTGACAGATTTGCTGGAGCTTTTCTTTTTCCACAGGAAAGTGTTATAAATGAGTTCGGAGCCAAAAGAACAAAAATATCAATTGAAGAACTTGCCCATATAAAACAAAAGTATGGTATTTCTATCGCTGGGATTATATTTAGACTAAGACAACTCAATATTATTAGTGAATCCATATTTAAAAGATTTTGGATAGTAAATAGAACTTCAAGATTTGATGACAAATACCCATATAACAAAGAGATTAAAACTACAAGATTTCAAAACTTGTTAGCTCATGCTTACAGTGAAGAACTGATTTCATTATCCAAACTCGCTGAGTTATCGGGGCTTAGTGTAGATGATGCTTTACATAAATATGGCGAAGTATTTTAATGCTTCTAATAAGTGATGCTAACATCTTTATAGATTTAGATAGAGTGGGTCTTTTGGTAGAATTTTCTAAATTAAATATTGAAATCTCTACAAGTGATTTTGTGTTTAATGAATTAAGTGACCAACAGCAACTGCTCGTCAAAAGTCTTAAAATCAATGTGCATACACTTGAACCTAATGAATTGATGGCATTTTTTACACAATATAAGGGATTGGGTCAAGTTAAAATTTCATATCAAGACTATTCGATATACTACTTTGCTAAAAAATTAAATGCCCACCTTTTGAGTAACGATAAGGCATTGCGAACATTTTCCAATAGAAATAATATAGAAGTAAAAGGAATATTTTACATCTTAGATTTGATGATTGAACAATCTGGTTTAAGCCATACAGATTTACATACGGCAATAAAAAAGCTATTAGATAATAGTTGGTTACCCAAAGATGAAATTAATAAGAGGCTAGAGAGATTGATAAACCAATCAGCCACCAACCCCAAATAAGCTAGACTCTTTTAAAAAATTAGTAACCTTCTTGCGTTGGATTGCAACGCACACCCTAGAGAAGATTACCTTTTGCCCAAAAAGGTTAAAATATCTTTCACTAAGACGATTGAGCCGTTTTGACCTTTGGGGGGCATATTGGGGATATGGATAAAGCCGCCTTGTATTCCTTTGTTTTGGATATGGTGCATGAGAGAATAGAAGAGATGGTTGCAGATGTATCCACCCGCATCATCGCTCATATTGACTTCAAATCCTCGCTCTTCCAAATAGTTTTTAAGCTCCCTAAGGGGCAGTTGTGCTTTAAGTGTTTCGTTGCCGTCTTGTTCGATAATCTTGCCAAAGTGCGATAGACCTGCATTGTCTTTGCCTCCTCTATCGTAGTTTTGACCTATCCGCTCCAAACGCACATAGCGACTGGAGGGGGCGTAACCAAATGAGAGGACAACATCGGGTCTGTAGGTCTCTATCTCCTCTTTGAGCTTTTGCCAGCTTTGGAAATAGGTCACGGGCAGTACTACGGTTTTGATACTCATCTCCTCTATTGTGGGAGGCTCTTTTTGGAGTTGTTGTATCATAAGCTCAGTGGGGTTGTCTCCTAGCCCTCCAAAGGTCTCAAATCCACTAATGAGTACTCTCAACGCTTTTGCTTCTCCCATAAGAGTCACTAAAATAAAAATCCATATCCATCGCACTACTTTTCTCCTGTCAAATGAAAGATGTACTCACCCTCACCCTCAAAACGTCCAAAGTTGGGCGTTTGTCGGTAGTTTGAGCGTTTGCTTACCTCGGGGCGTAAAAATGTCCCCAGTTCGCTTCCTGTAATGTAACCGTCTTTGTCCAAATCGGCTTTGCCCTCCAATCCCTCAAGCAACAATTTCGTAAAGATACCATGACCTCCCTCTTCAAGCACCTGCTCATCCATCGAACCTGCCGTTATCATCTGTACCGCACGGTAGGACATGATTTTGTTGATATACTCATTATCGCTTTTGGGTATCCCTCCCGAACGTGCAAAACCCATCCCCGAGTAGCATGAATCCATCAAAAAGAGAATATGTTTGGCTTTGATTCGCTGAGTAATGGATTTGAGCTGGTGCATCGAAATAGCCGATAAAAAGCTATCTTCGGTATTGGCATCTTGGGGGATAATGTAGCCCTCTTTGGCACCCCCTACGAGATTTTCGGTATGTCCATGCCCTGCAAAATAGATAAGCACCGCATCGTTTTCGCCAATGACTTGGGAGAGTTTGTATCCTAGCGTTTTTAGGATATTGTTGCGAGTCGCCTCTTTGTCAAAAAGCGTAATGGTGGTATAGCCTAACCCCTCAAGATGCTTTTTGAGTGCTTGTGCGTCATTGAGTGCAAACTCCAAAGCGGGCCATTGGGCATAGGCGTTGATACCGATAAGTACGGCGTATTTGTTGCGGTAGCGATTGTCTTGATCGGCTTTGGGCGTTGGGGTCTGTGTGCCTCGCATCTTCTCTACAGAAAAGGTAAACTCTTGGGCATTGCCACTCGTATCGGTAGCGACGAGGTGGTAGGTGGTGATGTTTGAGTCCGCAATAGGAAAGGTAAATTTGACGCTGTTGCCTACAATCATCGCCTTTTCATCTTGTGAGGCTTCGATTATCTTTGCTGTTTGGTTGTTGATTTTGATACTAGCAATTTTGACGTTATCCGATGCTATCCCCTCGATAAGTGTAAGGGGTTGGTCGGTTTTAATTTTTTTGATAGTTTGCGACGTTGTAGTATTGCCGATGAGATTGACAAAGGGGTGGGTTATGAGCAGTTTGGGGGCTTGGCTATCAAACTCCTCTTTGGGATTGAAGCCAAATATTTTGAAATCGCCTTGATAAGAGCCAATATTCCAAATCCCCTCAACCTCTCCTGTGTAGTTTTTAAATCTGCCTTTGTAAGCAACGGTGTGGGTTTTTTTGTATCGATAGGTTTTGATATACTCTAACGTAAAGCTGTTCTCATTGCCTACTACTTTGCCCTTGAAATCAGAATAGAGATAGGGTTGATGGGGGCCAAAATTGGTGCGTGGTTCTTTGATAACACCGTAAATAGCGTTGCCCTCTTGCTTGATAGTCATCGTAAAATTTCCTATAATATGCGCTCTTCTTTGATCAAAATAGCGATAAAAACCCTTGTAATTCCCCGAAATATCCAAAGCAAAGAGTTCAACACCCCAAAGCAACAGCAACACTATTCTCAAAATTTTCACTTCCTATCTCCTCTATTGCTATTTATTGCAGCTTAATAAATATCTCTGGGTTTGTAAGTGATTATAGCATAAACTTTCTTCTTAATGCTATTTTAACCACTTTTAATTATACGATGACTCAAATAAAGATGCTATAATTATTATCTAATTGATGTTACGCACTTGTATCGGAAGTGGGACTTTAGTTTCACAAAAGCCAAAATTTGCTTGTCATTACCACTTTCAATTTTACAAATAGAGTGCAGGTGCGTAAGGTCAGTTATTTAATAATAAAAATCAACTCAAAGATTATTCCATGCTAAATATGACACAACAACAATCCTTTCAGCAAAGCCGATTAGAGTTTACCAAAATCGCCCAAGTCTCCTCTGATTGGGTATGGGAGATTGACGAAAAAGGGGTCTATACCTATGTCTCTGAAAAAAATAAAAGATTTTTTGGGATACGTTCCCGATGAGATTTTGGGTAAAACACCCTTTGATTTTATGCGACCCGATGAGGCAAAGCGACTTCAAACGATTTTTGGAGAGTATCTTACCAACCCCAAACCTTTTCGTGATCTTGAAAATATCAACCTGCACAAAAATGGAGAGGTTGTCATTCTCTCAACGAGTGGCTTTCCTATCTTTGATGAAGAGGGAAAGTTTTGCGGTTATCGTGGAAGTGATAGAGATATTACCAAACTCAAACATCTCATAGCCAAGCTAAGACAAAGCGAATACAACCTCAAACAAGCCCAAAGGGTTGCACGTATTGGGCATTGGGAGCTTGATTTACGCACCAATAGACTCGTTTGGTCCGATGAGGTCTATCGCATCTTTGGAGTAGAGCCGCAATCCTTTGAAGCTACCTATGAAGCCTTTTTGAGCTTTGTACCCGATGAGGAGCATGAAGCCGTCAATCGTGCCTATTCAAACTCCGTAATCCACAAAACCCCCTATCGCATCACGCACAAAATCCTCACCAAACACAAAAAGCTCAAATACGTCGAAGAGCGGTGTGAGCATATTTTGGATAGCAACGGCAATGTCATCAAATCCATTGGCACGGTTCACGATATTACCCAAAAGGTACTCAAAGACAAACAAATCTATCTTGCTTCCAATGTCTTTGAGTACTCCACCGATGCTATTGTTATTACCAACAATAAAAACAAAATCGTCGCTACCAACAGAGCCTTCACGCAACTCACAGGCTACACATCCGATGAAGCCATAGGCAAAAATCCACGCGTACTAAGCTCGGGCTGGGGAGATAAGGGCTTCTATCAAAAAATGTGGTCGGATATTCTCCAAAAGGGTCTTTGGCAAGGTGAAATTTGGGATAGAAAAAAAGAGGGTTCACTCTACATGGCCGAACAATCCATTATCGCCGTACACAACGACTTTGGGAAAATCGAAAACTTTATCGGTATCTCCCACGATATTACCCATGCCAAAAACCAACAAGAGCAGATTAAAAAGTTGGCTTTTTATGACTTTTTGACCAAACTTCCCAATCGAAAATTTTTCAAAGAGCAAGTCGAAGAGCGTATCAAATCCTTGCATCACAACCCCTCAACCTTTGCTTTGCTCTTTTTGGATCTTGATAACTTCAAATGGGTCAATGATACGCTAGGTCACAAAATAGGCGATAAGGTGCTGCTCTACGTCGCCAAAGATATTCAATCGGTTTTGCATGAGGATTGTATCGTGGGGCGATTGGGTGGTGATGAGTTTGTCGTGCTTGTACCCTATCACGATTTGCTGTTGGTTTCTAGGATAGCCCAAAAGATTATTGACCGCATCAAAGAACCCATTTCCATCGACCACTACACCATCAATATCGGCTGGAGCATAGGGATTAGCCTCTATCCCGACAATGGGGACAACTACGATGATTTGCTCAAAAATGCCGATTTGGCGATGTATGGAGCCAAAGGGAGCGGCAAAAACAACTACGTCTATTTCAATGACGAGATGAACGACAACGCCCACAAACGTATGCAACTCCACAACGCCCTCAAACAAGCCCTCAAAGATGGCGATTTTTATCTCGTCTATCAGCCCAAAATAGATTGCAAAATGGAGAGAATTGTGGGGGCGGAGGTGCTTTTGCGTTGGGAGAGTCAAGAGTTGGGGGTGGTTGAGCCTAGCATTTTTATACCCGTTGCCGAAGAGAGCGGTTTGATAGTGGAGCTAGGCTATTGGGTCTTTGAGCAGGTTTTTAGAGATACCCAAAGGCTTCTTGAGCTGGGGTTTAAGGATTTTACTATCGCTATCAATGTCTCTGTAGTGCAACTTGAAAAACAAGACTTAATTGAAAAAATCATGAAGCTTATAGAGTACTATAAACTCGAAACCAAATATTTTGAGATAGAGGTTACCGAAAGCGGACTTATGTCCAATATCGCCAAACTCGATAGAGTCATTGCGTGTTTTGTGCAACACGGTTTTAGCGTGGCTATTGATGATTTTGGTACAGGCTACTCCTCGCTTCAATACCTCAACAAACTCTCTTTTCATACGCTCAAAATTGATAAAACCTTCATCGACGATATCGAAACCAAAGGCAGAGTCATTGTCCAAGCCATTATGGGGCTTAGTAAAACATTAGGCTTTGTATCGGTAGCCGAGGGAGTAGAGACGCAAAGACAAGTTGAAATATTAAGAGAGATGGGGTGCGATATTATCCAAGGCTATCTCTACAGCAAACCTCTTATTTTGGAGGATTTTATAGAGTATTTTAGAGATTGCACGATTCGCTTTGAACAAATACAAGAGTAAATCCAAAGTAGTTTCTCATTATTTAATCTCTAACCTTACGCACTTTTATCGGAAGTGGGACTTTAGTCCCACCAAAAGGCAAGATGAGGTTGTCATTGCTATCCAATCCAACAAGTGGGACTAAAGTCCCACCTCCGAAATGGCATTGCATCGGCATATTTTACAAATAGAGTGCAGGTGCGTAACATCAGTTAATCTATTACATTCCATATATTTTTTAGATATAACGAATCTTCCCAAATTAAAGATAGCTTAAAGCACTTAAAGCCCCCAGT
>DYMA01000057.1 GCA_020721815.1 Sulfurovum sp.
AATCTTAAGAGTTCGATGCGTTGGGGGTTTGTTGGGTGATATTGGAGGGGGTTAAGTGTGCGTATGGCAGAGAGGAAGGGATTCGAACCCTCGGTGGGTTGCCCCACACACGCGTTCCAGGCGTGCTCCTTCAACCGCTCGGACACCTCTCTATAAGTAAGAGAAAAATTATAACTAAGAGTCCATAAATATTTACTTAAGATAGAGAAATCTCTATCTTAAATTCATGCTTCCTCTTTGCGTCTCCAATAGAGCAATGCTATGGTAGAGAGCATCATCAGTGCGATGGTTAGGACGTTGAATGAACTGGCACTATCGTGCTGAACGGCACACAGACAATCATCGCCCATATCTATGCTAATCGTCGAGGTTGAAGTTTTGCTACCATCTGGGGTAATAGCGATATAGGTAATAGGTGTAGGCGTATCTTTGCACTCATCATCGGGCGTAAAGGTGACGATACCGTTTTCATCAATCTCCCATATTCCCTCACCTGGTACGGTGATTTTTTTGCCATCGGTAGAGATGGTGGTATTGGGAATTGGGAAGTTGTCGGGAATACTAAGGCGTGTTTTGCTTACATCAATATTGCCGTTGTCATTACGGTGTATATCTATCGATACGGGTTTGCCTGGCTGGGTGGTTGCGTTATCGTCTCGTGTAAGCAAAGGATAAAATACGCTTACTTTGGCAAAACTTGCCACTTTTGAGCCGCATCGATTGGCACTTACGCTGTACTCGATAGGTGTGGGATCACCCAAAAAGCCACTTTGAGGCGTAAAGACAATCTTATCGCCCTCAATGCTCCATACACCCTCACCCTCGACTACAAGTGCATCTCCTGGGTTTTGCGTACCTGTAATTTGAAGCGTATCAAGGTTTGGAGTGAGGATTGGGTCATTGGCAAAAATATCAACCACAATCCTATCGGTTCCTGCTATGGCACTATCGGAGGCTACGACTATATCGTCTCGAACTTCTGGGAAAGAGATAGAGATGGTCGCTTGACCCTCTATGCTATCGCCATCCTCTTCTTGGACGGTGTAGGTAATGGGGGTAATTTTGCCTGTATATCCCTCCAATGCATCAAAGAGAATCTGCCCATTTTGCACAAACCATACTCCTTGTTCAGGGTTGTCATAGACCTCTACGAGATTTCCATCGGGATCAACGATTCTAAGTGTTGCAAGGTCAAATTGCTCATCGGTAATATCGTTGGCAAGTACATCTGCCATATAGGTTGTTTCACTGCACTCTCGCTCTACAATATCGGGCATAGCCATAGGAGGATAGTCGATAGTGACTCTAGCAGTAGCAATATTACCACTACCATCTTTGGATTGATACTCGATAGGCGTAGGATCTTTGAAGAAATCCTTATTGGGCGTAAAGGTGATATTGCCTGAACTATCAAGCGTCCAAACACCCTCATTGGGTACTACCACACGTCGCTTATCTTCGCTTACTGTACTACCTTTGGGCAGTCCCTCTAGTGTAAGCTCGGTTGTGAGTGGCAAGAGTCTTGGATTGTCATTCTCATGGATATTGACAGTTGTAGGCTCTTGGTATTTGCCCGATTTGAAATCATCATTGGCACTTACCACTGGGCGTAAACCTGCATCGATAGAGAGATTGCTTTGATTGGATGTGATAACGATAAGCTCACTTGCTCCTTTGCTATCGACATTGGAATCAAGCGTACTATCCCCTCCTTGGTTTTGTGTAGTGAAGAGATAATCCGCACCTACCCCACTAAATACCACTTTGTAGCTTGAAGGGAGTAAATTATCAAACAAGTAGTATCCTTGTGCATCAGTTGTGGTGGTTGCCAATTCGTTACCCAGTGCATCAAAGAGTGTCACGGCGATACCCCCTACCCCTGCTTCACCATCCTCTTGGATACCGTTGGAGTTGCTATCAAACCACACTCTATCACCAATGGATGCCTTTTGGTAGAGTCCCATATCAAGTGAGAGATTTTGCTCATTGGAGCTAAGGGTATGGATGTGCGTTGTGAAGCTTGTTTCATCGACATCGCTATCAAACTCCTCATTGCCCCCTTGGTATCTTGGTGAGAGGTAGTAGCCTTGGGGCATGGTAAATTTGACAAAGTAACCCTGAGGTACCAAATCCTCAAAGAGATAGTTCCCGTCGGTGGTTGTTTGCGTTTCAAGAAGGTTGCCTTGTGCATCGTAAAGCTCTACCGTAATAGACTCCATCACATTGGCTTCATCGCTCTCTTGAATGCCGTTGGCGTTGCTATCAAACCAAATGCGATTGCCAATAGAGGCTTTTTTGTAGAGTCCCATATCGATGGAGAGATTGACATCGTTAGAGCTAAGCACTATCGTATCGCTTCGCATGGTTGTGGCATTGACATCGCTATCTTGCTCATCGTTACCGCTGTTTTGAGAGGTGACAAAGTAGCCTTTGGGCAAGGTAAACTCTACAAAATACTCACTGGGTACTAATCCATCAAAGAGATAACTGCCGTTCGTTGTTGTAAGGGTTTTTAGCTTTGTTCCGTTGCTATCGTAGAGCGTTACATTTATCTCCTCGTTGATAGTCGTCTCATTGTCATCTTGGATACCGTTGGCGTTGCTATCAAACCAAATGCGATTGCCAATAGAGGCTTTTTTGTAGAGTCCCATATCGATGGAGAGATTGACATCGTTAGAGCTAAGCACTATCGTATCGCTTCGCATGGTTGTGGCATTGACATCGCTATCTTGCTCATCGTTACCGCTGTTTTGAGAGGTGACAAAGTAGCCTTTGGGCAAGGTAAACTCTACAAAATACTCACTGGGTACTAATCCATCAAAGAGATAACTGCCGTTCGTTGTTGTAAGGGTTTTTAGCTTTGTTCCGTTGCTATCGTAGAGCGTTACATTTATCTCCTCGTTGATAGTCGTCTCATTGTCATCTTGTACCCCATTAGCATTGGTATCAAGCCAAATTCTATCACCCAGCGATGCTCCTTGATAGATTCCCATATCAAGCGTCATATTATGCTCATCAGAGATAAGGGCAAGAAGGTTGCTTTGGCGTGTTGTCGGATTGACATCGCTATCGAGTGTGGCATCTTCGCCCTTGTTGGCTACACTGATACTAAAGCCTTGGGGCAATACAAAACCAACCTTGTAGCTACTGGGTATAAGATCTTCAAAGAGATAATTCCCATCAAGCGTCTCTTGCGAAGCGACTATTTGCCCATCTTGGTTATAAAGTGTGACGGTAATGGGGCTATTGGCATTGCTCTCATTGGCATCTTGGATTCCATCTCCATTGCTATCGATCCAAATGCGATTACCCAAAGAGGCTTTTTTATAGAGTCCCATATCCAAACTCGCATCATGCTCACCCGAATCAATAACGGTGATTTCGCTTTTGAGCGTTGAGCCATTGACGTTGCTATCTTTGAGTGTATCGTTGTTTTCATATTGAGGCGATACAAAATAACCTTTGGGTGTGCTAAATCCTACTTGGTAACTACTGGGTCGCAATCCATCAAATACGTAGCTTCCATTGGCAGTAATCATCTCTTTGAGTTTATTGCCACTACCATCGTAGAGAGTGACGGTAATGCTTTCGTTAATATTAGGCTCACCATTATCTTGAATACCATTAGCATTAAGGTCATGCCAAATTCTATCGCCCAATGAGCCGTTTTGGTAGAGTCCCATATCCCATGTGAGGTCATTTTCGCCTGGTTCTAGGAGCGTAGGAGTGGTTTTGAGTGTAAGAGTATCTGCGTCACTATCGTTTGCCCCGCCTACTCCTTTGGTCGTCACCACATAGCCACTGGGCAAGGTAAATCCTACTGAGTAGGTCGCTGGAGTAAGCTTTGTAAAATGGTAGGTTCCATTGGTAGTAATTTGCGTATCGACAATAGCATTCAAGGCATCGTAGAGTGTTACCGTTACGCTTCCGCTGTAGTTTGGCTCTGTTGCATCTTGGATTCCATTGGCGTTGGTATCAATCCAAATTCTATCACCGATAGAGGCTAGTTCATAGATACCCATATCGACACTTAGATCCAAATCACCCGAATTGAGAATCGTAATCACATCGCTTCGCATGGTTGTGGCATTGACATCGCTATCCTTGGTATCATCGCCACCCACGCCTCGTGGAGAGAGAGCATAGTTGTTGGGTAGGCTAAACTCTACGACGTAATTATTGGGTATGACATTGATAAACTTATAGCTTCCATTGTTCACCGTTTGCTCCATTGCAATAGTGCCATTGCCCTCATAGCGGAGTTTTACAGTGATAGGCATGGTTACATTTAGCTCCGCTGGATCCTGGATACCGTCCATATCGGTATCGTACCAAATTCTATCCCCAATGGTAGCTTTTTGGAAGATACCCATATCAAAGCTTAAATCATCGGTATTGGAATAAACTCCAAAGGGTGAAGTAAAGCCTGTCGTATTGACATCGCTATCATTAAGGTCTCCTCCTGCGTTATCTTTGGGCGAAACAAAGTAATTATTAGGTATATCAAACTTGATATAGTATCGCTCGGGCAAGACATTGTTAAATTCATACTTGCCATTTGTTACGGCTACTTTTTGAGCGATAGAGTTGTTGGCTTCATAATAGAGCGTAGCGTTAATATCATTGCCCGTATAGTTGCCCTCCCCGCTCTCTTGAATACCGTTGGCATTGAGGTCAATCCAAACTCTATCGCCTATTTTGAGTGGCTGATAGAGTCCTGCATCGAGGCTTAGATTCTCCTCATCGCTCTCAAGTACCAAATCATCACTGCGTCCTGTAGCTATGACAATATCGCTATCTCTGCTATCGTTACTATCGCTTTGGGCGTTGTGTTTGGTAAAGATATAACTGCTATTGGGTGCTACTACCTTGATAAAGTAGGTATCGGGTTTGATGCGTGTGAAACTGTAGTTTCCATCGCTATTGGTTGTAATAGTACCTCCACTTCCAAAAGGAACTCCATCAATATTGGTTACTACTGGTTCTTCTACACCTAAAGCATTGTATCGCCATAAGGTCACATTGGCATCTGCTACACCACTCTCATTGGCATCTTGCAACCCGTTTCCATTTCGGTCAAGCCACACTCTATCGCCCAACGCCACAACGGGTTGATAGAAACCTGCATCCACGCTTCGGTTATGCTCCCGTGAAGTAAGCTCATAATCCCCACTTCGTCCTATCGTAGTAGCTGTCACATTGGTATCGCTATCTTTGGCATCATCGACACTTGCGACATTGTTGAGCGTCAATACATAGCCACTTGGAGCTACAAACTTCACATAGTAGGTATCGGGTTTGAGGTTTGTAAAGAGATACGAGCCATTCGCATCGGTAATAATCGTTCCATTGGCATCGCCATTTTGGAAGATATTGCCATCCCAATCGGCTTTGACTTGTGTGCCATCACTCTTAAAGAGTGTGACTTTTACGCCCGATAGATTACTCTCGTTAGCATCTTGTCTTCCGTCTCCATTCACATCATCCCATGTATAATCCCCGATACTTACAGGCTCAAAGATACCCGCATCAAGTGTACGATTATCTTCGCCTGAAGTGAGAATAAGCACTTGCGTTAAGCCCGTCGTTCGATTGGCGTCGCTGTTGTTGCTCTCACTACTTCCTGTTGCATTGGCTTCGGTGAAGACAAACGTGGGTAGTAGTGTAGTTTTGTTGAACTCTACATAGTAACTACCAGGGTCTAGTCCATCAAAGAGATAGTTACCACTAGCATCAGTTTTAACGCTATGTTGCTTAATGCCTAATCCATTGTAGAGTGTGACATTTACATCACTCACACCACTCTCACCGCCATCTTGCATTCCATTGCCGTTATCGTCATACCAAACTCTATCGCCTAGTTTGGCTTTTTGGTAAATCCCCATATCAAGCGTGAGATTATCATCGCCCGAAGTGACATCAAAGGGAGCAATATAGCCCGAAGCGTTGGTGTCGCTATCGTTGGTATCACTGCCTACATTCTTGGGTGAAACAAAGTAACTGCTATCGGCTATCTCAAACTTAATGTAATAACGCTCAGGCACAACATTTTTAAAGCTGTAGTTTCCATCGGTTACGGTGGTAGTATTGATTTCTACATTATCACTGGCTCGTATCAACTTAACCGTTACGCTACCATTATAATCACTCTCTCCACTATCTTGAATCCCATTGGCATTGCTATCAATCCAAATTCTATCGCCTATCGTCACGGGAGCTATAAGCCCTGCATCGAGGGTGGTATTATCCTCATCACTCTCTAAGCTAATCGCATCGCTCTCTCCGTTTGCTGGATTAATATCACTATCGTTGGTGTTATTGCCATCAAGTTGAGCGTTTTGTATTGTGAATTTATAGCTACTGTTGGGAGCGACGACTTTGATATAGTAGCTATCAGGGCGTAGATTGGTAAAGCTATAATTTCCATCCACTCCTGTAGTAAATGTTCCTACTACACTACTATTTCCTAAATCATTCCCAAAAATATCATGCGTTACTTGCGTATCGTTACCATCATACCAAAGCGTTACATTGGCATCTTGTACTGTGGCTTCGGTTGGCTGTTGCAATCCATCGCCGTTTTCATCTATCCAAATAAAGTTACCCAATGAGGCAGGGATATAGAAACCAACATCGACGCTAGGCTCATGCTCACCTGAAGCAATCGTATAATCCCCACTGCGTCCTATCGTCATAGCTGTCACATTGGTATCGCTATCGTTGGCATCATCGCCACCCAAATGGTTATTGAGCGTTAAGACATATTTACTTCCAGTAGGTGCTTCAAACTTGACATAATAGGTATCGGGTTTGAGGTTTTTGAAGAGATAGCCACCCGTAGCGTTGGTTTCGGTCATTAAAACTGTGCCGTTTAAATCTTTTGTAACGGGCGTTCCATCGCTCTTAAAGAGAGAAACCTTAACTCCTGCCAAAAATGGCTCACTTGCATTTTGGTCACCATTTCCATCCACATCAACCCACGCATAATCCCCAATACTTACGGGTTTGTAGATACCTCCATCCCACGTTCTATCGCTCTCATTAGAATCAAGTGTTGTTACAACGGTGCGTCCTGTGGTGATATTGGCATCGCTGTTATTACCTATAGTACTGCCTGAGATGTTTTGTTCGGTGAAGCGATACCCTGCTTTGTCGTTAGGTAGTACAAACTTCACATAGTAGCTATCGGGTCTTAGATTGGTAAAGAGGTACTCTCCAGAGCTATTGGTTTCAAGGTGACCTATAGTGTTAAAATCATTACCGTAGAGGTCTTTGGTTACGGGGTTATCGTTTTTATCAAAGAGATAGACTTTTACACCACTTACATTGGCTTCGCCGTTATCTTGAATCCCGTTACCGTTTTTATCAACCCATACTCTATCCCCCAATTGTGCAGGGATATACATACCTGCATCGAGCGTTAGGTTGCTTTCATTGCTGTCCATCTTGGGCGTGGCGATGATGCTCATACCCGATAGATTGGCATCGCTATCAATTGTATCATTGCCATCACTATTTGTATTTCTAATAGTAAAGACATAGGGGCTACCTATAGGTTTGGTAAATTGTACCGAGTAGTTGCTATCGGGTTTGAGGTCATAACTACCATCGAAGAGATATCCGCCCGTAGCATTGGTATCAATGGATAGATCACGTGTGCCACCTGTACCATCTTGAAGCACTCCATCAATAATAAGTCGTACGGTAATACCTGCTAGTCCCACTTCTCCACTATCTTGCAACCCATTACCGTTTGCATCATGCCAAACCCTATCCCCAATCGTCACGGGTTGATAAACCCCTGCATCCAATGTAAGGTTTTCTTCGCCTGATTTCATAATAGGCGTTGGGTCGGATAGGAATGTCGTATTATTCGCATCGCTATCAAGAGCATCGCTTGTAGTATTTTTGGCTGTAAATCGATAGTTGGTGTTATGTGTCGTGTTGTAATCGGCTAAATCAAACTTCACATAGTAGCTATGACCTGCGGGGAGATTGGTAAAGAGGTAACCACCTGTAACATTGGTTTCAATAACCCCTGCTACTCCTATTGGGTTACCATATACATTTTTTGTAATTGCTGTTGTATTGCCCTCGTAATAGATTGTGACTTTGACACCGCTAAGGTTTTGTTCACCACTCTCTTGGATACCGTTAAAGTTTCTATCCACCCATACTCTATCCCCTACTTTGACGGGAATATAAAATCCTGCATCGACACTTCTATTGTCTTCGCCTGAACTTAATACATAATTGCCTGTTTGTCCTGATATTTGTCCCGTGGTATTGGTATCGCTGTCGTTGTCATCTGTTTTGGTAAGATTGTTTTCTACCGTAATGACATATTGGCGACCACCAATATCTTTGGGAGCGGTAAATTTGAGGTAGTAGTTATCTCTTGGTCGCAAATTATCAAAAAGATAGCTACCGTTTACATCGGTTGTAACAACCCCCAAAGCGTTACCATTTTTAAAGATTGAGTTATTAAGGTCTCTTAAAACCTGCACCTCATTGCCACCGCTATCTTTGTACCAAAGGGTCACATTAACATCAGGGAGATTAGCTTCCGTTGTTTGCTGTACTCCGTCGCCGTTTTCATCTATCCATGTATAGTCTCCAATAGAGGCAGGCTTATAGATACCCGCATCGATGGTGTGGTTTGTCTCATTGGATTCTAGGCTAATGACAAAGCTAAAGCCTGTGGCATTGACATCGCTATCGAGTGTATCGTTACTGTCGCTACTGGCGTTGGCTTCAGTAAAGATAAATCCACTAGGAATAGTTGAAGCGTTGAACTTCACGAAGTACTTCCCTGGGCGGAGATTATTAAAGTAGTACTCTCCGCTACTGTTGGTCTCAAAGACTCCTGCTATAGCTCTATTTCCCAAAGCCGTGCCGTTGTGGTCATGGGTTACTTGTGTGCCATTGGCATCATAGAGGGTGATATTGACATCGGCTACACCATTTTCCGATGCATCTTGGAATCCATCGCCATCATTATCGTACCAAATTTTATTACCCAAATGAGCAGGGATAAATACCCCCGCATCAAAGCTTCGGTTTTCATCATTGGAGTACATTGTACCCGAATTATGCGTCGCTACTCCTGTGCTTCGATTGGCATCACTATCGTTGGTATCGTTGCTATCGACTGCGTTAGGATAGGTAAATACATAGTTGCTTCCACTGGGCAAAACAAACTTCACACTGTAGGTTTTGTTGGGTTTAAGATCAAAGCTATCACCAAAGAGGTAATCTCCACTAGCATTGGTTGTTGTATTAATATCGCTAAGTGTGCTATCTACTATCAAAAATACTTTAACTCCTGCTACTCCACTCTCGCCACTATCTTGGATACCGTTGGCATTGGCATCATACCAAACTCTATCCCCGATAATCACTGGCTCATAAACCCCTGCATCCAATGTAAGGTTTTGTTCACCTGATTTCATAATAGGCGTTGGGTCGGATAGGAATGTAGTGTTGTTGGCATCGCTATCGTTGGTATCGTCACCGCCTTTATCTTTTTGGGTAAAGCGATAACTGTGTCCTGAGTTATTAAGATCGGTTAAGTCAAACTTCACATAGTAGCTATGACCTGCGGGGAGGTTTTCAAAGAGATAAGTACCGTTTGTATCGGTTGTCACTGTACCAAATGATGCACCATATACATTTTGCGTTATTTCCGTATGTGTCTCATTGTAGAGCTTAACGGTAACTCCCGAAAGATTACTCTCATTGGCATCTTGAATACCGTTATAGTTTTTGTCTATCCAAACTCTATCGCCTACTTTGACGGGAATATAAAATCCTGCATCGACGCTTCTGTTATCTTCGCCTGAGCTTAAGATATAATCGCCCGTTTGTCCTGATATTTGTCCTGTGGTGTTGGTATCGCTGTCGTTATCATCTGTTTTGGTCGTGTTGTTTTCTACCGTAATGACATATTGGCGACCCGTTCCACTCTCTGTTGGGGCTTGGAATTTGACAAAGTAGGTATCGGGCTTGAGGTTTTTGAAGAGATAACCACCCGTAGCATTTGTCTCTATAGTACCCAATGTACCAAAAGTAGTACCGTTTAAATCTTCGGTTACTTGCAAACCTGTAGTTTTTGACCATAGGGTTACATTCACATCGCTTAGATTGTGTTCTCCACTCTCTTGGACACCGTTACCATTAGCATCTATCCATGCTCTATCACCGATAGAGGCGGGTTTAAAGATACCTGCATCAAGGCTTGTATTGTTTTCACCCGATTGCAAGAAGAGGCGTTGGGTTTTGCCTGTGGTTACATTGGCATCGCTGTTGTTCTCTTGCGTAGCACCCGTGACATTTGCCTCGGTGAAGCGATACCCTGCATAGAGTGGATTGGAGGTGAGATTAAACTCTACATAGTAGTATCCAGGGTTAAGGTCTTTGAAGCTATAGCTACCATTACTATCGGTTTTGACGGATGCTATGGAGATATTGTTCTCATCATAGAGCGTTACATTAATATCGCTCACATTAGCCTCACCGCTATCTTGTATCCCATTGCCGTTATCGTCAAGCCATACACGATTGCCCAAAGAGGCTTTGCGGTAGATACCTAGGTCAAAAGTATGATTGGTATCATTGGAGTAGAGTCTAGTTCCTCCTGTATAGCCTGTACTATTGGCATCATTATCTTTGTCGTCACTCCCTTGATTTTGTTTGGTCACATACCAATCACCCACTATTGTTGAAAAATCAAAATAGACGCTGTAGTTGTGATCAGGCGGAAGGTTAAGTCCTCTATGGAGATAGTATTCACCGTTATTAGCTGTTGTAGCATTTTTGTCTAATAACACTGTCCCATCTTTGACGGCATAAGCAACCACATTTTTCACTTTGGGTTCACCTGAGTCTTGTTTCCCATTGTAGTTGAGGTCTTCCCAAACATAATTACCAATCTCGATAGGCATATAGACCCCAGCATCAAGCGTTAGATTGCTATCGCCTGAATACATCATGGGTGTATAAGCTGTATAGCCCCCATCCTCTGAAGTAGTTGTACTGCTTAAGTTGGCATCACTGTCGTTGTGGTCTGCATCGGCATTGGGCGTGGTGAAGTGATACTTACGGGTATTCCCCCATGCGTTAGATATGGGTCGAGCAAATTTCACTCCATAAGTATGCCCAGGAGCCAAATTGTCAAAAAGATAATATCCATTGCTATCTGTCATGGTAGTAACAGAACTCAAAACACCATCGATTACAAGTGTCACCGTTACACCTGCCAAATCATTGACCCCTTGACCCGTTCGACCAATATCCCATTTTTCATCATCTATAAACGTATTATTGGCATCATCTTTTTTACCGTTGCCATTTTTGTCCCACCATAACTGATCACCAATCTTGACGGGTTTATAGATACCTGCATCGACACTCATGTTATTTTCACCTGAAACCAAAATAATAGTGTCTGTTTTTTTAGTAGTGGCATTGGCATCGCTATCGTTGGTGTCGTCACTTCCTGCATTTTTTTGTGTGATACGGTAGGTGCTATTGATATCAAATGTCACTACATAGGGTCCAGGGATTATGTTTTTAAATAGATAGGTACCATTCTCGTCGGTCGTTGTTGTAAGTTCTTGGTTTGTGTAGGTATTAAGAGCCTTGACAATGACTCCCGCTACTCCTTTTTCACTAGCATTATGGTCTTGAATACCATCACCATCATAATCAAGCCAAACCGTATCGCCCAAATCTACCCCTGCCTTATAGACACCTGCATCGAGAGTCGTATCTTTTTCGCCTGATTCCAAATTCACGCTGGGCGTTTTGCCCGTCGTTCGGTTGGCATCGCTGTTGTTGGTATTGTTTATCCCCGATGCACTAAATTGATAAAGTGTAAATTCATAAGTGGCATCCGTGACATTAAACTCCACATAGTAATTTCCTGGGATTAAATCTTTAAAAAGATAACTTCCATTGGTAGTAATATTCGTCTCTTGTACGGTAGCATTACCCTCTTTGTAGAGTTTGACCGTAACGCTTCCTGTATAGTTGCCCTCACCGCTATCTTGCTTACCGTCCCCATCAATATCAATCCAAATTCTATCTCCTAGCTCGGCAAGGTCATAAAACCCTGCATCAAGGCTTAGATTATTGTCGCCATAATGTGCAAAGAAGATTGGAGTAGATTTGTTGCTATCAAATATATCGCTATCAAGATTATCAGTAGTGTTTTTATCTTTGGGTGAAATGGCATCGTAACTTTTGTCTCCATCGGGAGAGTTATGGGTGACATTAGAGGCGTTAAACTCTACATAATAGTTACCCGAAGAGTTCACATCAAATCCATACTCCCCACTGCTATTCGTCTCTGTAGTAGCTACCAAATCTCCATTGGATTTATAGAGCCTAACAACTACTCCTTCTATGTCACTCTCTGCTCCGCCATCTTGCACCCCATCAGCATCTCTATCGTGCCAAACTTTATCACCGATATGGATAGGTTTATGGACTATTACGCTTTCGTTACCATCATTGTTGCTCGTATTGTTTTCGAGTTGTTTCCACTTATCCGTGCCATCATCGTTGGAGCGTACCCATGTGCGGTTGAGGACGGTTGTATTTTTATCAACGCCACCCGTATAAGTTGTGAAGCGT
>DYMA01000058.1 GCA_020721815.1 Sulfurovum sp.
AACTTTTCATCCCTTTGATAGACTACGATGTAGGGAGTTTTAATCGGTTTGGCTTTTTTGGCTTTTTTGGTAGGATAACGGTATGGTTCTGCTTTGCCTTGGCACTCTTTGGCAAAAGGACATTCACAACATTTTGGGTTTTTAGAGGTACACACCATCGCACCCAAATCCATCATCGCTTGATTGAAATCATAAGCATTTTGGCTGTCAAACAATTGATAACTTTTGTGCCATAGCTCATTGGGTTTGGCTTTTGTGATAGCAAAATAGCGATAGAGAATGCGTTTGACATTGGCATCCAAAATAGGCAAAGCTTCCCCATAGGCAAAAGAGGCGATAGCATGAGCGGTGGATTTGCCAATACCTGCTAACAATTCAAGCTCTTGGGCGGTTTTTGGTAAGGTTGTGCGGCATATTTGGGCGACTTTGTGGAGATTTCTAGCCCTAGAGTAGTAGCCTAGTCCCTCCCACGCCTTAAGTACCTCATCAAGAGAAGCATGGGAAAGGGCTTGAAGCGTAGGAAATTGTTGCAAAAAAGGGAAATAGTATCGCTCCAATACCGTTTTGACTTGTGTTTGTTGCAGCATAATTTCGCTAATCCAAATCCTATAGGCATCGTTTGTATTACGCCATGGCAAATCGTGGCGACCGCTTGAAGCGTACCATTGATAGAGCTTAGCGTGGTCTATGGTATCTCCTTGTAGATTTTAAGATACCGCTCACACATTGCCTCCGCACTAAAATCACTGCTTTTTTTGAGTGCCTCTTGGGCAAGTTGCGTTCTCAAATGAGGCTCTTCATAGAGTGTGACAATAGCTTGATAGAGTCTATCGCTATCTTTGGGCGGTACCAAAAGTCCGTTTTGATTGTGGGTGATAATATCGGGAATGCCCCCAACATCGGAAGCAACAATCGCTACACCGTGTTCCATAACATCAAGCAAAATAGAACCCAGCCCCTCATTGAGAGAGGGAAACACGAAGAGTTTAATGGCACGAAGATAATCCCCCACATTATCCACAAATCCCTCAAAGCTAATGTTGTTTAATCCTTTGGCTTGTGCCTCGTAGTGGATTCTATCCTCACCCTTGCCAATAAGGAGCAGATGAATATCGGGATGGGTGGTTTGCAACCTTTTCATCGCTTCGATAAGGTAGTATTGCCCCTTTTGTTTGTTTTGAAGCTCGGCGATATTGGCTATCAAAAACTCTCCTTCAAATCTTTTTTGAATCTCCTCTACCTTTTGAACGTCACTTTTAAGCCCACTTGAAGCACTGGGGATAATCTCAATGGCAATTTGCTCACTGATTTTCATTAATTCGTGTTTGATAGCCAACGAGAGAGCAGCGGTGCGAAAGCTTTGCTTATAGATTTGACGATTAAAGAGGTTATTGCCAATAGGATTATCCACACGCCTTGTAATAATGTAAGGGATTGCATAAAAAAGATGAGCAAAAAAAGCAAATTGAGCCGCTTTGGCTTCATGGGCATGGAGAATGGATGAGCCTTTGATGGAGGAGAGATGCCAAATATAGGGCTTGGAAATAGGGACAATCTCCACATTCTCAATACCCTCCAATCGTTTGATAAGCACAGCATTGTGACGAACGAGGACTCTTTGACGGTAGCCTCTTTTGGAAAGCTCCATGATTAACAACTGCGTTTGACGCTCCCCGCCTCGAAACCCTTTGGCGAAATTAAGATGGGTAATCACTCTATGCTCCTCGTTGCTTCTATCCATGCTAAAAACTCCTCTTCCAAACGCTTACCGACTCGAAATCCTTGTGTTGTGCGGTTGATGTTTAAGAGTGTGATAATGGTAACTTTAATTATAGTCCATAAACATTTATTTGTCAATCATAAAAATTAACAAAAAATTAACACTACTTTGCAACAATAACACAAAAAAGTTGCAGGAAAGAAAATGAAAAAATCGCTTGTTTTATCTCTTTTTGTCGTCCATGCCTTAAACGCTTCGGGTGTTGATTTGGGGCAAATTAATGTCGAAGATAGTCACAAAAAAGAGACCATTAAAGATGTCGCTTCAGAGGATATTAAATCCGCCGATTTAGGTGAAGCGTTGATGAAAAACTCCGCTAGTGTCAATATCGTAAGGCGAAGTGCAATCTCTAATGATATAATCGTACGAGGTCAAAAAAAAGACAATATCAATGTCACCATCGATGGAGCTAAGGTGTGTGGGGCGTGTCCCAATCGAATGGATCCCCCTATTTCGCATATTTTGACCAACAATGTTGAGAGCATCGATATCAAAGAGGGCCCTTTTGATATGAGCGAGTTTGGGGCTTTGAGTGCAGGGGTCACTATCTATACCAAAGAACCCAAAAAAGGGTTTGGTGGAGAGATTGATGTAAATTACGGTAGTTTTAATTTTCAAAAAGGAGCTTTGAGCCTCTACGGCGGGAATGACTTTATCAAAGTACTCCTCAGTGCCTCCAAAGAAAAAGGTGAGCAATACAAAGATGGCAATGGCAACACCTTAGCCCAACAACTTGCCAATATCGTCACAGGTACACCCGCTGCAGGCAGTATCTATCAGCCTAAATATGCCGATATGGATGCCTTTGAAAAAGAGACATTGATGCTCAAAGTGTTGATTACTCCTAGTCAAAATCAAGAGCTAAAATTGAGCTACACCGCCAATCGAAGCACCAACATTCTCTACCCCTCCTCTCCTATGGATGCCGATTATGATGATAGCGATATTTACAATATGGAGTATGCGATCAAAAATTTAGGCGATTTTTCCCAAAAACTTACCTTGCAGATATACAAGAGCCAAGTTGATCACCCCATGAGCAATCAATACCGACAATCCGCACTCAAAATGGGGGTTATGAAGCATTGGCTCACCACTGAAATGACGGGCGTTAAGGTTAAAAACTCGTTTGAAGTTGCCGATACGACACTTACTATTGGGCTTGATTACTCCAAACGCAATTGGGATGGAAGCTACTACATGAACAATATGCCCTTTGCCAAACAGCTCAAAAGCATCAACGATGTCGATACCCAAAACTACGGCGTATTTCTTCAAGCCAACAAAACAATAGGCGATTGGGCACTTGATGGGGGTATTCGCTACGACACTACCGAGATTACCCATGGGGGCGTTGAGATAGATAGAGAGTACGATGCTATTTTGGCTTCTTTGATGGCTACTTACAACCTATCTAAAAACTCTAAAATCTTTGCAGGAGTGGGCAATCGGCTCGTGTACCCGATGGAAGAGAACTCTATTTTTATGCCAAAGAGGGCGTACTTAATGGCAATCCCAACCTAGAAGAGACCATCAACTACGAAATAGATTTAGGATTTAAGAGCAGCTTTGAGGATGGATTTTTACAAGCCAAACTCTTCTACTCACAGCTAGAGAACTTTATCGCCTATAACGCCACTTCGACAACGTTTGAAAATGTCGATGCTTCTATTTACGGTATAGAACTTAGCGGAAGCTATTTTTTGAGCGAAAGTCTCTTTGTTGATTTTGGATTGGCTTATCAAAAAGGCGAAAAAGATACCCCATTGATAGGACAAACCGATGTCGATTTGCCAGAGATTGTGCCGTTGAAATTGAACGCCACTATCAACTACGCTCCAAGCCAAAGCTTGACCTTCAAGGCTCAATTGATTGCCGCCTCGGCATGGGAAGATTTCGATAGCGATAACGGTGAGCAGTATATCCCAGAGTATGGCATCATCAATCTCAAAGCTACCAAACGCTTCGATAATGGGCTAGAAGTTACGCTAGGGGTTGATAATGTGCTAGACAAAGCTTATGCCGTGTCTAATACCTACAAAGACCTTACTCTTGTCACAGGCGGAGGCGATGCAATGCTGCTCAACGAACAAGGACGCTACGGGTATGTCAATGTGAAGTATAAATTTTAACTTCACAATAGCGTTTTGCTTTTTAGCTCAAAAAATCTCATTTCTTCGTCGGAAGTGGGACTTTAGTCCCACAAACCCACACCAATAAAAAAACAAATTCTTATTCCCATATAGCAATAAAATGCTAAAATATTAGATAAGAAAGCAAGGAGTCTAAGATGAACAAAAACACAAATGGAAACAGAAAAAGAAAAAAAATATCACTCAATCAATTTATCATCAATGCTTTAAGTGAAAAAGTATCAGCTTTACAAACAGTAGATATTATTGAAAAAAAAAGCTTCAAAAGCTTCAAAAGAAGAGTTTATGAAAGCTTTAGCTCAAGTGCCAAATAATGAACCGTATGAAAATGATAGACTTTAAGAATTTAAAATGATGCAAATTTCACTGCTTTTCAATCCCATCTTTTAGAACTTACCATTAATAAAAAAAAGACCCACAAGCGATGAGAGTGCGGTGAGGATGAAAAAAAGCAGACAAAAAACAACGCCGCTGTTGGGTTCGAGGGCGATGAGTCCAAAGGCATAGAAAAAAGTAAACTCTCTAGCCCCTACGCCTCCGATAGTAAGAGGGAGTACGGCTATTACCGATGAGATAAGAAAGATAGTAAGGTATTGGAGTATCGCACTTGCATTGATGGCATAAACGATAAACAAAGCACTCAAAAGTTGTAAAAGCTGTACCACCAAAGCCAAAAATGTACTCTTGTAGAGTGAAGCATTAAAGGTATCAAAAAATTTTCGACAAACCACAAGATAGAGCGGCAAAACGCCCACCGCAAAGACAATAGCAAAGATATTGAGCCAGTCGCTTAGCCTCTTGAAATCACTCAAAACAAATAAAATTGCAGCCAAAAAGCCCAACGCCGCAACGCCGCTTACTCTATCAAGCAAAGTAGCCAAAACAAGTGATTTTATTGCAGTTTTGTAGCGTTGATGCAACCAATAGACTTTGTAGCCATCGCCGCCAATTCCTCCTGGCAAAAAGAGATTGTAAAACATTCCCAAATAGTAGAGTTTGAGGTTGTTTATTTGACTAAGCGGTATCTCCAAATCTCGAAAGTAGCCGTTAAGGCGGATAGCGCTTACGATTTTGGAGAGATTAAAAGCGACAAATGCTCCCAAAAGCCACCAAAGATTTGCCTTTTGAAGCGTGGCTTGAAACGAAGCTGTATCGATTTGACCAAAGACAAACCCAATTAAAATGGCACTAATAGCAAGTTTAAGCAGTGGTTTGAGGCTCATGTTGATAGATCTCTTTGACAATGTAAGGTTTTTTGTTTTGTGCTTCGTAGTAGGTACGCATGATGATTTCAGCCAAAAATCCTGTAGCAATGAGTTGAATCCCTCCTAGTGTGAGCAAAGCACCCAACATCAAAAGCGGTCGCCCTCCAATATCTTCCCCAAAGAGCTTAACGCCCAAAAGGTAGAGATTGATAAGGAGTCCCGATAGCAACATCGCACTCCCCACGCCTCCAAAAAGGTGCATGGGGCGTTGGCGATATTTTTGGAAAAAGAGCATAAGCATAAGGTCACTTACGACTTTGAAGGTGCGTCCTATTCCGTATTTTGAGACTCCATGAACCCGTGCGTGGTGTTTGACGGGGATTTCGGTCATTTTAGCACCGTAGAGCTTGGCAAGTACAGGAATAAAGCGGTGCAACTCTCCGTAGAGTCCCAAATTTTTGGCTACCTCTTTTTTGAAGAGTTTGAGCGTACAGCCGTAATCGCTAATGTAAACTCCCGTGGATTTACGAATAATCCAATTGGCAATTTTGCTAGGGATTTTACGCAAAAAGACTCCATCTTGTCGTTTGCTACGAATACCCGCTACCACATCCCACTCCTCTTTTTCAAGCAATTCTATCATCATAGGAATATCATGAGGGTCATTTTGCAAATCTCCATCAAGCGTAGCGATAAGCTCTCCACTGGCGTAATCAATCCCTGCTTGCATAGCCGTCGATTGTCCAAAGTTGCGATTAAAAACGATAAGTTTGAGATTGGCGGGGGCGTGGGCTTTGAGTTTGGCTACGGTTGCGTCGCTAGAGCCATCATCAACGACAATAATTTCATGTTCAATATCGACAAGAGCATGGGCAATGGTTTGAAGCAACGGTTCAATGTTTTCCTCTTCGTTCATGACGGGTACTACAAGTGAGAGTTTCATCTTTATCCTTTTTTATCTTTTGGGCTTTGTTTAGAGTAGATGAGCAAGTGGCTCACCCAAATAGAATCCTTGTCCATAATCAATGCCAATAGCCTTGACCACATCGTAAACCTCTTGGGAGTGGACATACTCCACTACGGTCTTTATGCCCAGTTTTTGTGCAAAAGCCACGATGGTTTCGACTACTATTTTGGCATTGGTATCGGTATGGATATTTTTGATAAGCGAACCGTCGATTTTGATAATATCGGCATCAATTTTGGTAATGTACTCAAAGTTGGCAAATCCGCTACCAAAATCATCAATAGCTATGTGAATGCCTAGCGATTTGGCTTGTGTGATAAACTTTTTCATGGCATCGGATTCGACAATCTCTACGGTTTCGAGTATCTCTAGGGTAATTTTTTTGTGCAATTGATATTTGTGGAGTTGTAAGCACAAAAAATCATTGAGGTGAGTATCCAAAATATCTTCGATACTTAAATTGATAGAAAATCGCATATCGTGCTTTGCAAAACACTCAAAGGTCTGCTCAATGACCATTTTGACAAAATCGTGCGAGAGATGAATATCGGGCAAAATAGGCAAAAAATCACTGGGCATGAGTATGGTGCCATTGTCCAAAACAAAACGTGCCAAGGCTTCATAGGAGTAAATCCTATCGGTTTTGAGGTCAAAAATGGGCTGGTAGTGCATTTGAAGTCCCTTGTGCTGTATCGCTTCACGCACACTTAGAGCCAATTGCAAACTCTTTTGAATCACTCGCTTGTTTTCGTTTTCAATATCTTCATAAAAGAGGTACTGTTTACGCATCAACTTAGCTTGGCTTACGGTAGTATCGGCATGACGCATCGAAACACCATCGCCAACAATTTTGGCTACCCCTATCGTAGCGGTATAGGCGATTTTGATGTTTTGATAGTTAAAAAGCATCATTTTAAGTTCAAGACTAATCGTATGGATGAAGTGGTGAATATCGATGGCTTTGGTCGTCACCACAAGAGCCAGTTCATCCGAGGGGAGTTTGTAGAGCAAACCAATAGTTTCCAATCGCTCTTTCAAAAAAGTAGCAAATTCATAGAGCAACAAATCTCCCGCTTCAAATCCATAAAAGTAGTTAATGCGTGAAAAACGATCGATATTAAACAGCACCAAATAGCACCCCGCATAGTTGCCTATATCTTCGATGAGTTTGAGGCGATTGGGCAGTTTGGTATGGTCGTCGTAGTAGAGATTGCGTTTAATATTGGCTTCGTGTTCTTGGATTTGATGGATGAGTGAACTATTGAGAGTCTCTAAATCTTTGCTTGTTGCGTTGCTTAGATTGAGCAGTGCCTTTAGGATATTGGTTTGAGAATCGGTTTTGTATTTTTTGTCCACCCTGCTTTGATGTTTCTCAAAAGGGGCTTCAGATAGTGCGATGAAGCGGTTGGATTGGTTGAGTAGATGATGGTTGTAAAACTCCCCGAAGGTAAAAAAGCCACTGGTAGGGGCAATGTGTTCAAAAGCTTCCAATTCAATAGCAATATCACTACCCAAAAAGTGCTTACGGGCAATGCACGAATAGACAAAGATAGATTCAATATTGCTATAGGGCAAAATTTTTTGATAGTTGCGTGAGTGTTCCAAAATACTTTCAATGTTGCCAATCCCAAATTGCACCCGCTCACCCTCGTAGATGTTTCCTGCAAAACTCAAGGATTTATCATCGTGTCGATTGACGACAGCTCTGGCGATGTATTGGTCGTTGCGTTGGATAATGAGTGGAAACTCAATCCCTGTATCGGGAAGATTTTGCGTCACACTGTGTCCTAGATATTTATCACAAAAGGCAACCGCACTGATATTATCAATTTGATAGACAATATTCCCAGAAGCCTTAGTCACCGTTTGCGAAACTCCCACAGGCATCCAATCAAAGGCAAAGTTCTCTATGACATTGAGATTCTCATTGGTAAGTCCCACAGCTACCATGCCACTATGTGTCCAAAAAGTGTTGTTGAAAATATACGTATCTTCAAAGTTTGACCCCCTCGAAGCGAGACCTCCGCAGACAATAACATGGGGTAGTTTTGCATAGAGTCCTCTAAGTAACTCTTCGGCGTTGCAATGAAAAGCATCCATGAAGAGAATGAGAACTTTGGGATTGTAGGTTTTAAAATACTCTCCCATAAGCTCTCCGCTTTGAGTATCTTGTGGTTGATGGTGGGCATGATAGGAGTGCAATGTGGTATCTTCAAATTGCGTAAAGCTTAGTAATGTCGCTCCGTCATTGACTACCTTTGCGTTGGCAATAGAGGCTTCGCAACTGCTTCCAACAATATGAGCTTTTTGAAAATGAGTTTGTAGTGTTGTGTGCAAACACTCCAAATATTCAGGAGTAGAAGTGGAGACGAAGATTTGAATAAGCAGTTTTTCATTATCTTCTATCGGGGTATTCTCTAGTAGTGCATCAAGCTCATGGGGAGTTTGTAGGATTACATTCGTGGTTTTCATGACGCTCTAAATAACTTTTCGCTCAATTTTCTCATCCAAACGTGTCGTAATTTCATAACTAATCGTATTGCAATAGTGGGCTACTCTTTGAGCATCGTGCATCAAACAGACCTCTTTTTCATCGGAGTTTATCGACACAAAATCCATCGACACTCTACCCACAATCGCCAAATCATTGGACAAAGGCATATTTTTAGTCGCCCTTAACCATCCGTTGCCATAGCCAATATCGTAGGTTGAAACTCTCTGTGAATGCTCTAAGAATCCCTCGCCGCCATAGCCTACACGACTCCCTTTGGGAAACGTATAAGAGGCGATGCGTGAGGCGTACAAGCTCATGACGGGTTTGAGCTTGGGGGCTTCAAAAATAGAAGAGAGTTCGTTGTACCCGTACGCCGCAATGCCAATGCGTACCAAATCTTCATTAAAGTGGTGGTTTCGTAGCGTCGCACAGGAGTTTTGGGAGTGTATCCGAAAGGGTTTTGAGTAGTTAATTTTGATAAAATCAAGTGCTTTTTGAAAGTTTTTGCATTGCCAAAAGAGTTCGCTAGAGAGTTCATCGGAATTTTTGTAGTGTGTCATGACTCCTACAAGATGGAGATTGTTGGCTTGAATGATTCCTATCGCTTCTTCTACCTCCTCCAAAGCTATGCCGTTTCGGTGCATTCCTGTATCGATTTTGAGTTCTATTGGAGCGTGAGGGGTAACTCTTTGGAGTGCTTCAAGCGAGTTGATAGCAAAGGTAAAGGTGTCGTGCGACACGGGCGTATCATTCAAAATCAAAACGCTATCAAAAAGCCTCTCAATGCGTCTTGCTTCCTCACTGTTTTTAACAACAGCGTGTTGTATGCCAAAATCGTGAGCAAGTTTGGCGATGATTTCAAGCCCGTGTCCGTAAGCGTTGTCTTTTAGCACGATTGCGATTTGTTTGATTGTGCCAACTTTTTTGGAAAGGGTATTGAGATTGTAGTAAAAATGTTCTTTATTTATTGTAATATAAGCCATGCGGGATTATAGCATATCTTTCAGACAATTTAAAATAGAATTTCTTACAGTAATACTATTTTTGCTTTTTGTATTGATAACTGACCTTGCACACCTGTATCACACAGCCTTTTGCACAAAAGAGCCAGAACGAGTAAAAAAGAGTTTGCCTACTCGTTGGATATGCTCTTTAAATTGAGCGTTTTGGAGTCCCTCATAGGCACAAAGATCAATAGTATAGGGCAACATCAGCTCATCGAGATCAAGCTCTATACGGTTGAGTACTCTTCTATCAATTCCTCTACCTATTAGGCTTAAATCAATATCTGACCCCTCTTTGTAGTTGCCTTTTGCACGTGAACCATACAGCACTACCTTATCAATCTGCGGATAGTGTTCAAAGACACTTTGTATTGCTTCTACCGTACTCTTAGACAATCCAAACTCCATCACTCAGCTCTCTTCTTGTGCCAAAATTTCTAAAAATCTCTCGCACAACTCTTCAAAGCGAAAAATATAGTTACCAAAAATAAAATCAACAATCTCCTCTACTCTACTTTCATCATAAGTATGAGAGGTAAGGTTTCTGCTCTTTATCATCTCCATCCAATCATCACCGTGACTAATAAGCCCTGTTTGAAAAGCCACTCTTGTAGCATCTTTTGAGCCATAGATTTGTTGCGTTTGACCACGATACTCCAAAAAATCTTTGATACTCTTCCAAGCCAACTCGTGCGTATATTCAAAAGATTGAATGACTCCTTGTTTTTCCAAAATTGAAAGCTCTCGTTCTTGACTAAGAGCTGTGGCATTTTGCAGTTGAAGCAATGCTTTATTAAAGTTTGAAAATCGCTGAACCCATCGTATATCTTCACTCATTTTGACTCTCTTTTTTTATCGTTGTTTGCATTGTATCAAAAATTATTCTCAAAAAACTCTTGATAGAGTGTCGAGCTAAAGGTTGGATGGTTCATCATGGCACTCTTGATAAATCCTGTCGCTTCCAAAATATAACACAGCTCCGTATTGGGACAATCTCCCTTGATGATAGTTTTGATAGTCTCTACTAGCTTTGGGTTTTGTTCAAAAATCATCTTGTATCTACGCAAATGCTCCTCAAAGCGTCCAGCACGCAAAGCCTCAATCAAATCAATGTTTTCATTTGCCATCTCGTAGAGAACTTTACGAGTAAGGTAGGGGTGTCCGCCTATGTGCTTTTGAAGCTTCTCCAAATCATGATGGCTAAGATCCAAACGATAGGCTTCATTGGCTAAATAGGTGATTTGTTCTCTATCAAAAGGTTTAAGCTCCATCCCTAATCCTACATTGTGAAAGGGGGATTGGTTGATATTGGTTACGCCTAGTAGCGGTTCGGTAGAGTACGAAAGGATTATTTTAAGCTTGTTCCAATTCTCATCTACTTTAGACTCCTCATGCCATGCACGGACTAATCCAAAAAAATCATTGGAAATATTGTATTCAAAGAGCTTGTCTGCTTCATCTATGGCGAGTACTAGAGGGGTTTTGATTTGTGCCAAAATCGAGCCGATGTATTCACTGGCTACCTCTGTGATGGCATAAAACTCTTTGTCCTCTTCCCAATCGGTAGTAGAATTTATGTGAAGCTTTTTGGAGATAACTCTACAGATGTAATAGAGTAACTTTTCTAAAACGTTGAGTTGTTTACTATCAAGTTTTTGAAAATTCAAAGCTACTACTTGATACTCTTTTTCTCTAGCCACTTTGATAAGTCGTGATAGAAGCGAAGTCTTGCCGTATTGTCTTGGGGCTTTGATACGAATAAGTGAATAGTTGTCATAAAGTGTTTGATAGGCTTTGTAATCCTCTCTGGCGATATAAAAAATCGACTCCATGGGTACTTGACCGTTTGGAAGCTCAATAGGGGCGTTGGGCAGGGGTCTATCGTGGGTAGGTTTGTGCGAGGGTGCTATGACGATAGGATGGGTAAATCGGGTATGCTTGGGCGGTATTCTAATGGGTTTTTGGAGTGTCTCGTTATTGGCATTGATGCTTTGGCAAATATACTCCAAATCAATCTTGCTTCCTATCTCTTTTGAACTTTGCGTAATGGCTTGAATAAAGTAATAGACAAAAGTACTGCTCTCAAAAAGTCCATCTTCATACGCCAATCCTTTGGTGACGGAGGTGACGATTTCGATATTATCAACCCTTGGGATAGATTTTTCTACCTCACTGCTATGACACGCATCGATGATGAGTATAAAGCGAGTTTGAGTGAATTTATTGATAGGATTGATGATGTTATCAAAAAGTATCTCGTTGCTATTTTCACCAATGAGTGCGTAGCGATTGTCGGGCTGAGGTACTCCATGCCCTGTATAGAATATCAAAATTTCATTGGTTTCACTATCTTCAATATCTCTAAGTCTAAGGGCTACATCGTCACTACCACTCAAAACAAAATCTTCTACCTCCCACTCTCCATACTCCCTAAGCGTGTTGGTGAGTTTGGCGATAGAGCTATCAAGATATTTTAATGGGTTATCGTGGGGTTTGATTTTCTCCCCACCACGAAATACAAAGGCTTTACGCATTTTAACGCTCATCAAACTCTATTTCGATTTGACTATCTTGATTGATTGCATCAAACTCCTCTTTGCTTATCTCTTTGTTATCGACGTAGAGCTTAAACTTCTTGTACTCTAGCCATGCGATAAACATATCACGAATCATAGTGGTAAAATCGGAGGATTTGATGTCAATAGTAGGAATAACCCCCATCGCATCTTTTTGATTTGCTTGTGTGAGTTCGACTTGGATTCTCTCTCTTTTGAGCTGATAATAAAACTCTTCTAACGCTACAGAATCATTTGAGGTAATTTGCATACGATAATCCTTGAAATGGTTTGAGTCATTGTAGCAAATATCTACTAAATATCCAATGTTACACCATTTTCACTCTCTTGATACTCTCCCAAATGCTAAAGTTTTGATTGTTTTTGTATATGAATTGGGATATAACGAATCTTCCCGTCAAATTACCCATCAAAAGCCCTTTCTATGGGGAATG
>DYMA01000243.1 GCA_020721815.1 Sulfurovum sp.
ATGATATCCAAAAATCCGTTCAAATGGCAGTTGATGGACTTAAAAATGAGTTAAAGGGTGAATGTGGACTTATCGCTGTTGATAAGTATGGTCATATCGGTATTGCCAAATCAACCTCTTTTTTAGCTACGGCTATGGCTGTGAAATAATTAAAAATCCAAAAGATATAACAACACCCTAGCCAAAAACCCCTAGCTAAAGTGAAGATATTGCAGTATTCTAACTACCATGAAAAAAACTACAAAACATAATAACAAACCTATCCTCAGCATTAGATAAAAAAACACTCAGGCAACTGCTCTCTGGAGAGTGTGAAATAACTATCTTAAAAAATTCCGTAGGGTGCATTTTTTCTCATTACGAAGCTCCAGCTTTGTAATGCCCTATTGGTCTAATGTATCACCATAATCTCTCTACCTTCAATAAACCCTCAATGCCCTCATAATCTCTAGTACTAGAGTATCGCCAATGTTGTGCCTCGTCCACATACCCTAGAGATCAAAAAGTGTGGATGTGTTAGTTCGACTATTTTATATCTGCAACTTCGCATGGGGTATTATAGTTTTTTGAGATTAATGGTTGGTTTTGTGTATGTAGTTTTGTTGAGGTTTTGAAGTTCAATAGGGCGTTACAAAGCTGGAGAGAGTGTGAAACAATAAACCCTTCGACTAGGCTCAGGGTGAACGGATACCGTAAAACCGTTCGTGCCCAGCTCTGAGCTTGTCGAAGAGTCGAAGCACTTTTTTAGCAGTTATTTCACACTCTCGGGAGAGGTGGAACGAGAAAAAGTTGAGTAAAGAGGCTTTAGTTTACTCTTGGCTTCGTACGCATCTTACCAAGTTTTTACCCCGTACTACATCACCTTGTGGCCCATGAGTATAAGCACCATCGACCACACTGTACATAGTGGTATCAACCGTATCAATATCTTTGGGGTCACTGCGTTGAGCTCCTGCACCGTGAACATCAAGCCAAGCACCATTCATATAGCCCAATGCCCGACCAAAGCTTATATAGACTCCATTTGCTCCATTTTGCATATTGTTGTGCGTCGTAGAACTCCAATAAGATCCAAAATCACTTACACCTGCTTCATTGATAATGGATGTTGCATCAAAGAGTGCGTTAATAGCCGCCGATGCAGTAGTATCAGGTGAGCGAGTATAAGTCTAAGAGACTCTGAAGCTCTTTGGCATTGGGGAGTCTCCAGTCACTTTTGTTGGCAAGGATTAAATTTTCACAATAGCTAATAGCACTCTCCCAATTCACACCACTACCATTATCACTCTTTTGCCACATCAAACGGGTAGCCTTATCACTGATAGTCTCATCGTTATTATCCACAAAGTTATTTACGCCATAGCTCTCATTGGCTCGTACACACTGCACATAGTAGCTCTTATTCGTTGTAGGATACCCCTTGATACGACCATCGGCGAGATTGAGTCCAAACATCGCTTGGTCTCCATTCATCACCGTTGAGACATAGATAGTAGTCGTTGCCCACTGTGCATCGATGATGCGTTCATTGGCACTCGTATCACCGTAACCAAAAGCAAAAATCGAATCATCGATAAACGGTACAAGCGTAGAGGTATCGGTTGCATTGTATCCACTAGGGTCTTGCCCACTAAAATCCATCAACGAATAGAGCGTTTTAATATCGGGCAATCGCCAATCGCTATGCCCACCCAATGTCAAGTTAGCACAATAGCTCACCGCATCACTTTGCGAGAGCTTATCATTAGCATCAATTACGCCATCACCATCTCTATCAGGCGTTTGCTGCCAAATAAGGCTTGTAACGAATCTTCCCGTCAAATTACCCATCAAAAGCCCTTTCTATGGGGAAT
>DYMA01000059.1 GCA_020721815.1 Sulfurovum sp.
GATTGTCTTTTGGGGCTGGGAGATGGTGGAGTGTGTGGGGGTTTAATCTACCATCCCCTTCTCGTTCTCAATTAAAATTATCGATTTTAAGCAAGTTTTTGTAAAATCGGCTTTGGGTTGCGGTGTTAGCTATTATTGTAGTACTCTTGCTGTGCATTTGCAAGGATTTTGATAATAGAAGTCTAAAAACCAAAAAAATTATTAAAATCCTCTTTTTAATATTTTAACTTTATATTTTTGAGTTTATTTGCAATAGATTCTCTGGTCATTTTTTTTGACTTTCCTTGATATTGTTTTTCCACCATTATATCAAAAACCTAATCCGCATTTGAGAGATTATACTCCCTTATCTGCTTTTGGAGGGTTTTGTATTCATATCTTAATTTGTCTTGTTGTCAAATTATTTAAATTTTTTATAGACTTGAGTATGTTTGCCAAGCATAATAAGTGTCAAACAATTTTCATCAATTTTAAAAATCAAAAGCCAATCATTTTTGATATGAATGGATTCTAATTCAAACATATTACCTTTAAGTGGGTGTCTTTTATATTTTTGCTCTATCTCTTGAGTGTTTTGCAATTTCTTGATGATATTTTTAAGTTCTTCAAAATCTTCAATACTATATTTTCCACTTTTTTTATCTCGCTCAATATCTTTTTTGAATGATTTTTCAAGCTTGATTTCAACCACTTTTTAGATACCTAAATCTTCAAAAAGCTTATCTGCTGATTTGTAAATTTCAATATTTTTATCTGCTTTGATATTTTCAACTCTTTTGTTTAATTCATCTGAAGGCAAACTAAGCTCAAAAGGAATCTTTTTTTCCATAGAAACTTTTGCCAAAAAAAGATTTACAGCATCTCCAAAACTAAGCCCAAAACGGCTAAAAACCTCTTTTGCTTCGTTGTAAAATACATCATCAACCCTCACGCTTGTTTGCATTTTCATAATTTTGCCCTTTTTTGTTTTATTGTAATTCGTTTGGAGTATTATATCGCTTAGTTTCTGCAAGAGAGATTAAGATATGTTGAAGTTGAGCTTTTTTAAACTCAAGCGTTCCGTTCTCATGAATTTTGGGAGAAGTTTACTGTATCGCCTCACCTCTCTATCAATAGCGATTATATCCTCAACAGAGGTTGCTTTGACATCTTCAAACTTTTGATAGCACTCCAAAACTCTATCACTCATCCCAAAAAAACTGCATGTTCCTTGTTTGAAAAGCTCTATTGCCTCTTCGTTGGCAGCATTGATAACGACACCTCGGTGAGGATTGGCTAAAATATCGGTTTTGATTTGCCAAATGGGATATTTTTCTGGCGAAATGGCTTCAAAGCCAATAGCCCCCATTTTGAGCAAATCAACACTGGGCAAAATCTCATCTTCAACACTATCCAAAAGAGCATAAGCAATAGGCAGCCGCATATCCACCCCTGCAAAGTGTGCCGTAGTCGAACCGTCCACAAACTCAACCAAAGCATGGACGATGGAGCGACGCTCAATAACGCCATCAATTTGGGTTGTACCAAAGAGCCATCTAGCTTCAAGCAATTCAAACAACTTATTGGTCATAGTGGCACTATCAATCGTGATTTTGCTCCCCATCGACCAATTGGGGTGATTGAGTGCCTCTTTGAAAGTAGCCTTGTGCATCGCTTCGATACTCCAATCCCTAAAGGCTCCTCCACTAGCGGTAATAATCAATTGTTTGGGTTTTTTACCGTTTAGAAGATACCACAATCCAAAGTGTTCGCTATCGATGGGAGTAATGCGAGTCGTATCAATAAACTCTCCTGCTACAACGAGTGATTCTTTGTTGGCAAGGGCTACCTTCTTGTTCATCTTGATGGCTTTGATAGTAGGCAACATTCCTGCATAACCTACCAAGGCATTGACTACTCTATCGCTACACGATTGCTCAATGATTGCTTCAATGCCCTCATTGCCACTGTAAACTCGTGGATGATTGACAAGATGCCTTTTGGCACTCTCTCGAATAGCGACAAATTTGGGCTTGTGAAGAGCTATTTGTTGATTGAGCAGTTCAATATTATCACCCGCTACCAATGCTTCGATAGCGATATTGTATTTTTGGGCGATACGCAAAGTATTCACGCCAATCGAACCCGTAGAACCTAGCAATACAATAGAGGACATTAAAGAACCGCTCGTAAAGCAATAACCATCACAATTCCTCCAAAGAGATACCCATCAATCCTATCAAGCACTCCCCCATGCCCAGGCAATAGTGTTCCGCTATCTTTGACCCCCGCACGACGCTTCAAAAAGCTCTCAAAAAGATCCCCAAAAACAGAGGCGATAGAGGTTACAAGACTCACCACAAAGACAATCCACCAATGGGCTATAAACATCTCCTCATAGATAGATGCCATGCTTGAGGCTACAAGGGTTGAGAGTATCACGCCTCCTGCTACTCCTTCCCATGTTTTGTTGGGAGAGGTGGGGCTAAAGGGGTGTTTGCCAATGGCTTTGCCTGTAAAAAAAGCACCCACATCGGTAAGGGCTACCACTATCAAAAGCCATATCATCGCCATCATGCCAAAATCTTTGTAGAGTACCAAAATAAAGAGCATACCGCTTACGGGATAGAGAAAAGGGCGTAACAATTTGTATTCAAAGTTTTGCGTAAACGCCAAAAGTGAAGCAAAAATAATAGCTATAAGAAAAAAGAGATCATCGGGATTGGGATAAAAATAGGCCACCACCCACAACAACGCAGCCCAAAAATAGCTTTGGGTAGAAGTAAGCCCAAAAAGTTGCATCGCCTCATGGAAAGCAAAGAGATAGACTACCCCCAAAAAGAGCCATGTGAGGATAAAATTATCTATCCACCCTACCAATCCAACGACAACTAGAAGCACAATTGCCGTCACCCATCTTTGCCAATAATCTGTAATAAATTTCATAAATCACCCTAAAATAAAAATCTAGGAGATTATAACATGATATAGGATTGCTATTGATGAGTTTTCTATAAATTTATACCCCAATTTTAAAAAGAAAATATTATAATATTCACAAATTTTTCAGGAGTGCCAATGAGCAAAAGCTATACCCCCTATCAAAACGTTGATAAAATTCAACTGCAAAAAGATATAGAAGCAATCAAAGAGACTATAGGTACACCCTCGCAAGAGGATTTTGAACATCTTTTGAAACTCGAACGCTGGGGTAGAGCCTCAACTCTTTTGGGTCTATCACTGCTCACTCTTGCGAGTTATCTTGAGATGAGCAGTTATGCTTTGAGTGGCTTAGAGTTTTGGATTTTGATGATTATGGGGGGAGTCTTTTTGGGAGTTGGGAATGTTTCAAGATGGGCAAATGTGGCTCACCCTGTACTTCATGGAGCTTACGACAAAGTTCCTAATATCCCCCATCGCTACACAAAGGCAGGTTTTGCGGAGGGTAAACGACGCATTCTCGATTGGCTTGATTGGATAAAGCCTAGTGCGTGGGTCTATGAACACAACACGATGCACCACTACCACCTTGGTGAAGACGATGATCCCGACAATGTCGAGAGAAATATGACGTGGCTTACGACTTCCAAAGCTCCTATGTGGGTGCGGTATCTCTTTGTATTTGTTTTTGCGGGAATATGGAAACTTACCTATTATGCACCCAATACACTTAGGATTCTTGAAAACAAAGAGCGACGCAAAAAGGGACTTGAGCCTATCAATTACTATCAAGTTAGCCCCCTCAAACCTCACGGATACGAGCTATGGAAACACTACATTTTGCCCTACTTTTTGCTCAAAATGGTAGCTCTTCCTTTGCTTTTTTATCCTTTTTTTGGATGGACTGGAGTTGTTAATGCCTTGATAGTGGTTTTGATTGCCGAGTATGTTGCCAATATTCACTCCTTTTTGGTCATTGTCCCCAACCACTCCGCACACGATATTTACCGCTTTGATGAGCCTCACAAATCGCAAGGAGAGTTCTATTTGCGTCAAATTATGGGAAGTGTTAATTACAACACAGGTTCGGATTTGATAGACTTTGGTCACGGATGGCTCAATTATCAAATCGAACACCACCTCTTCCCCAACTTGCCTCTTAGCCAATACCAAAAGATGCAACCCATCGTCAAAGATATTTGTGCCAAACACAACCTCGAATACCGTCAAGAGAGCGTCTTTAAGCGTATGTCCATGACGTTGGATTTGATGGTAGGTAAGAGTAAATTGTTACGCATCAAAGGGATTTAAAACTCCTTTTTAAGAGAATGGGTGGCTATCTCACTTGTCTCTTTGGATTGGGGTTGAGCATACAACGCATTACTACAAAAAGTAACATATTACTGCCTCAATCGCTTCAAAGCCGTTTTAATTAACCTTTCCAAAATCCAATTATCGCTATAATCGTAGCAAATTACGCCAAAAGGACAAAGTGAATATGGTTCAAATATTAAGATACGATGTTGTTATCGTTGGTGCTGGGTTGGCAGGACTTGCAGCAGCAAAAGAGCTTACAACAGCAGGAAAAAAGACTGCACTCATCACAAAACTTCACCCCTTACGAAGTCACTCAGGTGCTGCACAAGGTGGAATTAATGCGGCATTGGGTGCTGATGACTCTACGGAGTTGCATGAGTTTGATACCGTCAAAGGAAGTGACTATTTAGCCGATCAAGATTGTGTAGAGTTTATGTGTAGCAGAGCACCCCAAACGGTTCGTTGGGCGGAGAAGATGGGAGCGGTCTTCTCACGAGACGAAAAAGGCGATATTGCCATACGACCTTTTGGTGGACAAAGCAAACCCAGAGCCTGTTATGCCAAAGATAGAACAGGGCTTACTTTGCTTCAAACCGTCTATGAACAAGCCCACCGTGCGGGTGTAGAGGTCTTTGATGAGTACTATGTAGCTGATTTGATTTACAAAGACAACAAAGTCTCAGGTGTAGCAGCTTACAACATCAAAGATACACAACCCTATCTCTTCAATGCCAAAGCCGTTATGTTTGCAACGGGAGGCTACGGGAGGGCTTACAAAATCAACTCCAACGCCCATGCCAATACAGGTGATGCACTCTCTATCGTCGCACGACACGGATTGCCTTTGGAAGATATGGAGTTTGTGCAGTTTCACCCCAGTGGATTGGGAGGTAGCGGTGTACTTATCTCCGAAGCGGCGCGTGGAGAGGGCGGACGACTCTTTAATAGCTTAGGTGAGCGATTTATGAGCAAATATGCCCCCGAAGCGATGGAACTTGCCTCTCGTGATGTGGTAGCGCGTGCGATTACCCAAGAGGTCAATGAGGGGCGAGGTGTAGGCGATAACAAAGATTCGGTTTATATTGACTTAACCCACCTTCCCAAAGAGACGATTTTGCAAAAGCTTCCTGAGTTGCGTGAACTCGCCATTGCCTTTTTGGGTCAAGATATGCTCAAAGAACCTATTGAGATTGCTGCTACAGCACACTACTCTATGGGAGGTATCCCCGTCGATAGAGATTGCCACGTTCGTCAATCACCTACACAACTTGTCGAGGGCTTCTATGCTGCGGGTGAGTGCAGCTGCGTATCGGTTCATGGAGCCAATCGATTGGGTGCTAACTCTGTCCTTGAGGCGTTACTTTTTGGGCGACACGCAGGAGAAACCATTATCAAAGATTTGGAGAGACTTGAACTGCGTCCTGCACATCCTAGCGATGTCAAAAGCATGATTGAAGAGTTGGAGTTTATCAAAACCAACAACGGGCAATATACCCCCAATGAGCTTCGCACAAAACTTCAAGAGAGCATGACGCACAATGCAGGAGTCTTTAGAGATGAGGTATCTTTGCTCAAACAACGAGAGATTTTAAACGATTTGATGGTGAAATTTCAATCGATTCGCATTGATGATAAATCCGATCTCTACAATACCGATTTGCAAGAGGCGATTGAACTAGGACACATGATTGAGTACTCACGCTTTATTGTTGAAAGCGCAATCCATCGAAAAGAGTCTCGTGGAGCGCACTACCGAGTCGATTATCCCAAACGAGATGATGAAAACTTCTTGAAGCATACTTATCTTAAACTCAATGAAAACAATGAGTTTGAAATTGAGTATGCCGATGTGGTATTGGGCAAATTTGAGCCTAAAGAACGAAGCTATTAAGAGGAGAGACGATGCATACCAAAAAAGTAACACTAAAAGTATTTCGATTTAATGCCAAAACCGACTACTTACCCTATTACAAAACTTATGAGTTAGAGGTAAGCGATCACGAAGTCATGCTTGATCTCCTCAACCGTATCAAATGGGAACACGATGGAAGCTTCTCTTACCGCCGTTCATGCCGTCACGGTATCTGTGGGGCATGTGGCATCAAAGTCAATGGCAAATCGATTCTTGCTTGCAAAGAGAATGCTTTTGAAATGACGCATCTCTTTGGCGATGAGCTTATACTCGAACCCCAAAGCAAAAAACGAGCCATCAAAGATATGATTATCGACAAATCCGATTTTTGGGCAAAACACGAAGCCGTTACCCCCTATGTCATAGCCGATATTGATGAGCATCCTGAACATGAAAACCAAATCTCACAAGCACAACTGGCTCAAATGCTTGATGCTGATTATTGTATTCAGTGCGGAGCGTGTCACTACGCTTGTCCTGTGATTGAGGTCAATGATGAGTTCTTTGGCCCTGCGGCTTTTGTAGCAGCCTATCGATTTGCCATTGATAGCCGTGACAACGCAACCCATGAGAGACTCGAAGCAACCGCTCAAATGGGTCAAGGGGTTTGGGATTGTGTCAAATGTTTTGAGTGTCAAGAGGCGTGTCCCAAAGATATTGCACCCATTGAAAAAATCACCCGACTTCACGCTATGCAGTTTGAACAAAAAGTTGCTGTATCCAATGTCGCTACACGTCACGCTGAAGGTTTTGTACGCAGTATCAAAAAGCACGGTTTCTTGGATGAAGCCGATATTGTGGTCTATTCTGAGGGCTATTTGGGAATGTACAAACACCTCACAACTGCTTACAAGATGATCAAAGCGGGTAAAATTCACTGGAATGATGGATTCCCATGGGTCGATAATGTCCCCAAATCCAAAAATCTTGAAGAGATCCAAAAACTTATTGAAATTTCACAAACAAACAAGCTATAAGGAGAGAGGATGAGTCAATTACACTACGCACTTTATACTGGCTGCACCGCCAAACAATCGACACCTGAGTTGCTTTCATCTACTCTAGCAGTAGCTGCGAAGCTTGATATTGAACTAACCAACCTTGAAGAGGCGAGTTGTTGCGGGGCGAGTCACTTGCAAGATTTTGATCCTTTTTTATCACACGTACTCAACGCTCGAAATATCTGCTACGCTGAGAAGTTGGGTTTGACTATGGTAACTATCTGCAACACTTGCCAACTCAATTTGGCTATGACCAAAGAGGCACTTGATAGCGACCCTGCCCTTAAAGCTCGTGTCAATGAGAAGCTCAAAGAGGTAGGGTTGGAGTACAAAGGCACTGTTGCAATCAAGCACTTTTTGTACGCTTTGATTGATGATTACACTTTGGAGGCTATTAGCCAAAAGGTAACCACACCGCTAAGCCACTTCAATATCGCACCCTTTTACGGATGCCATAACATTCGCCCCTCGCATCTGCACAAAAGCGAAAATCCTTATGTACCCAACTCTTTGGATAACCTCATTTTGGCATTAGAGGGCAAAGCGGTGGATTATGCAAGCAAAAACAAGTGTTGCGGTTTCCACGTCGAACTTCAAGCCAATCACACCTCCGAAATACTTGCGGGTAATGCGATGATTGATGCTATCGACAACAACGCCGATATGGTCGTCACTCCTTGTCCGTTGTGTCACCTCAAAATGGATACCTATCAAGATAATATCTCAAAAACAACGGGAAGAGATGTTAATATCCCCATTTTGCACATGCCCCAAATGGTAGCCTTGGCACTAGGATGCAGTGCCGATGAGATTGGACTCAAATACCACGTCTCCAAAGCTACACACATTATGCCAAAGGCGTAATCTATCAAAACCAAAGAGCAAACTTAAACCTTTTGCTCTTTGACTCAATGCCCCAAACTCTCCTAGATGTATCGCTTAGACTTGATATTGTGCCAAACACTATTAATCGATTCATGCAAGTAACCAAAAAGCAATCCAATTGCAACTCTCATGTAACTTTCATAAGATAAATTATCAATCGTAAATACAAAAAAAAGAGACAAAAGGATTACGATGAGATCTACATTTATTAGCGTAAGTGCATCTATAGCTATTTCAGCAATGATTTTGGCAAGTTGCGGAAGCAGTGATAACAATACGGCAACAAACGACAACAGCACAGTCGCCAAAGACAATGCAGTAGTAGCAACAAAAGTTGAGTTTATTGGAATGGATGCACCCTCAACGCATGAAGATATGTCAAGAGCATACTCAAGTGCGGTAGCTCGTGTCTATACAAGTGAAACAGAGTATAAAGATTATCCACTATCTTACGATATTCTTTTTGATGTCAAGACAAAAGTTGGAACCAATCCACACGCTGCAGGGCAACTCTATAACCACACAATGGAGCCTTTGATGGATCCTTTTGGTGAGCCAGTTATTGCTGAAACTCCAGACTCTAACTCACTTTTAAATGTCGATGGCAAACTCTTTATGGTATCTCATTTGGAGTACGATGATATACTTAGCAATGGTGTAAAAGGCTACAAGCAAGAGAATTGGTACTCAAGAATGCCTATGAATATGATTCTTACCAATATTGAACAAGATGCAAACGGTACGCTTAAAGCTGTTGATCAAAAACCAATTGATCACTCAAGTGTAGAGGGTGGATGGATTTTCTGTTTTGGTTCACAAACGCCTTGGAATACACACTTAGGTGGCGAAGAGGATTATGACCTCTACTTTTCAGAAGCAAGCGGCGGCGCTGCTGAAGATACAGTTGCTGGGCTTAAAGCTATGACTGAACTCTATTGGAACAACACAAAAACGGCCAATATGTACCACTACGGATACAATCAAGAGGTTGTCGTTAAAGCCGATGGTACTTATGACCTTCATAAGCGTTACGCTATGGGTAAAGGTACTTGGGAGATGGCAAAAGTATTTGGTGATGGCAAAACAGCACTTTATGGCGATGATGGCACCAATGTATTTTTACTTATGTTTGTAGCAGACAAAGCAAATGATCTCTCTGCTGGAACGCTTTATGCACAAAAATTCACACAAACCAATGCAGCAGGAAGCCCTACAGTAGAGGGTACTATGAAGTGGATTAAGCTCGGTCACGCTACTGAAAGTGAAGTCAAAACTTTGGCTGATACAACAACATTTGCCGATATTTTTGACTATTTAACTCCCGATCAAGTTGATGCCAATACAAGTACTGAGGGCTACACAGCTATCAAAGCGGGTCACACTGGTGTAGAGTATTTGAAAGTTAGAACAGGTATGGAAACAGCTGCTGCATTCCTAGAACCACGCCGTTATGCTGCTTTGTTGGGTGCTACAACAGAGTGGAACAAAATGGAAGGTATGGCTATCAATGAGAAAGACAAAATAGCTTATATGGCTATCTCTTATCAAGATAAAGGAATGTTGCAAGACGACACATTTGCAAAAGATGATATCAAAGTAGCCAAAAACAATTGTGGTGCTACCTATGAGATTAAACTTGAAGGTGGACAAAAAGATACAGATGGTAACCCTATCAACTCTGAATATGTTGGTACTAAACTTTATGCTTCCACAGGTTTAGTGGGTGAAGAGATTGCAACTGATGCCAATGGAAACACGTGTCATGTAGATAAAATCGCCAATACCGACAACATCGCATTCTCTGAAAAAATGAGAACTCTATTTGTAGGTGAAGATAGCGGTACGCACACCAACAACTTCGTTTGGGCTTACAATGTCGATACCAAAAAACTTGCTCGTCTTCTTTCGGTTCCTGCTGGTGCTGAGTGTACAGGACTTCAAGTGGTGGACAATATGAACGGTCACGCTTATGTAATGAGCAATTCACAACACCATGCAGACTTTACAAAAACTACACCTGCTGAGTTAAAAACTGCTTTAACGCCTCTTATTGATAAATTTGGCGGTAACTTTGGTTATATCGGTGGAATGCCAGGTATTAAATAATTTTATCTTTTTGGAGGAGAATATTCTTCTCCAAAAACTCTTTTTGTAACATTTACTCCATCACTTCAAGGAACACCAATGTCCAAAACTCTCCTACTCCTATCTTTTTGTACTCTACTTTTTTTGGGATGCAACAAAAGCTCCAACTCAACACAAACACCGCAAATTGATAACTCAGTACACTATAATGCACCCATGGTAGGAGAGTTTAGAAGTCGAACCCTTTTTGAAAATCCTTATGCCAATATTCCTGCACAATGTTACATCGAAACATCCTATGGGACACAAAACGCTTGTCTCTTTTGCCACACCAACGCACCCGCTCGTGCCATGCTAGGCAACACCACACCTCAAGCAGGAATGGATTTGCTTTTAGGTAATCTTCAGCTTGAATACGCTTTTGGTACTGCCAATCGCTTTGTCGTCTCACCCAATATCAACCCATGGGAAAATACACTCAAACCGCACAAACTCGATGAGGCGTTTGAAAAATTGGGCATTGATAGCACTCTTTGGGATATGCAAAAATATATCAAACAAGACAACTGGAGCAACGCTTACGCCAAAAAACAAGGCAATCCAACATCAAGCAATAGCGGTATCAAAGAGGATGCCTATCGACTATTCCCTGCACTTAATCCAAGCTCTCTTCCTGCTCAAAGTGATGGATTTGTAAGAACCCAAAACGAAAAAGAGGCACTATTTAAAGACTCAATAGGATACAACACTGGTTGGCGAAGTATTAACTTTATGCCTTATGGTATCTTTACACCTCATACGGGCAGTGTGAGCGGAGTTTACATACGTTTGCCTTTGGTTTTTATGCAAGATGCTCAAAAAAATTTCGATATTGCAATCTACAAAAAAAATCTTGAACTCCTTGAACAAGCGATACAAGACCGTATAGAAGAAAACACAACACACTATCTAGGGGCCGCTTCTGCTATTAATATTTATCGTGGACTCTTTCCTGTAGGGACGGAGTTTGCCCATCCCTTGCACTATGTCGATGTTCAAGCCGACGATACCTTTGCATATCAAAACAGATTTCCAGGGACTCGTGCTAATCGTGTCAAAGAGGTGCGTTATATGTACAAATGGAAAATGTTTCACCCCCAAGAGCCTATCTCCAAAGATGAAGATGCACCCTTGTACTACAACACCAAAGAGCATTGGATTGACAACGGAGCGGGTTGGTATCTATCGAGCTTCATTGAAGACAAAGAGGGCGAACTTCGTCCGCAAGATGCTCAAGAGCTAATGCAGTGTGTGGGGTGCCACAGCTCAAGATACGGCTTTGAACCCGAACAATTTAACTCTGGCACAGGAAATACCATCGATACCGTTTGGTCGTTTCCTCGTAAATTTGCAGGTGATTTGGGATGGAGAGAGATGGATTATCTGGCCTACCGATTTGGCAATGCAACAGATGAAAACAAAACCGCAGGAAGTGCCAATAGAGGCGACCCCATCAATAGAGATGCCAATATAGGAGAGTATCGAAAGTTTCTTAATCATGTCGTAGGAGCATCATTGTATGGCGATATGCCAAGCTCCATGGAGAAGTATCTACGTTCAATCATTACCCAAACCAACGGATACAGCGACAATTTCCCCTCACTCGAGTTTGACAGCGTCGAACAACTCAAGCAAATCCAACAAAAACGACTCGAACTGATGAGAGAATTTACCCAAACAAAAGATTATTTGGATACCAACGGATACATTCAAGCACCACTACTCTACCCCACGCTCAAAGAGTCGCTCACGGGTGCTATGCGGTACAAAAAAGTAGTAGTAACCCAACGCTACAAACAAGGCAAAGATTACTTTGGCGATACGCTTTTTACCTACAAATACTACCGAGATGCCAACCAAAGCCACACACACATCGATGGCACACCCTATCAATGGGGCGAAGTTATTACCGATAGACCCTATCATACCCAAGAGACCATTTTATGGGGCGTTGGAAAAATCGCAACACTTATTGATGAAAACGGTGATAATTATGACCCCGAATACATGCCATTGCTTAAATATCCGCTTACGTATGAATCCAAATAGAGAGAAGATAGCTTTTTTGGTTTATCGCCCCACAAACCAACACCTTATTAAGGGTGTGGATTATTTTTTCCCTCGTTTCTCATGCTACACACCCCTCAACCCCTCTATCTCCTCTTTGCTAAGCGTGGTAATCATCATAATCGTTTGGGTATCCAACCCTTTTTGGAGAGATTTTTTGGCTATCTCTAGCTCTTTTTGTTTCAT
>DYMA01000060.1 GCA_020721815.1 Sulfurovum sp.
TCCATTATTGAGCCTTTTTGAATTTATTATAGCATAAAAGGGTAAGGTTTTCAATTTGGTGTAGGGGCAATCCCTTGTGGTTGCCTTTTGGGATTGAAGTAACTTCAAAATACCAATAGTGCATTACGAAGCTGGAGCTTCTAATGAGTAACAAACAAGGTAATTAAGTTGTTGTCACCCTAAATAGCTCTTTGGTGTGCGACTTGATCAATTCTCTCTGCCAACCATGTTTTAATGACTGCTTGAGTACTAATGCCAATGTGTTTGGCTTCTTGGTCGAGTGATTTAATCATCCAGGCAGGAACATCAATTTGAATGCTTTTAGTCTCTTGATTGGGTCGTCTTAGTGTTGAGAGGTCAAGATACTCTACAATATCCTCTTGATTATCATCAAATTTTTTATCAAACTCTTCAGCTCTCATAGATTTCAATCTCCTTTTTTCTTGCTCTTCGTGCAGAGATAATGCGAATATTATTGTTACGATAGGTTATCACTACACTGTAAAACTTATTGTCAAGTTTGCCGATATTAAGATACCTCTTTTCATCAGGATGAGTTGTTTGAATCTCTATCATCTGCTCATCTTCCCAGATTAGTTGTATCTCTTCAAAATCAACACCGTGTTTAGCTTTATTTGATTGACTCTTATTTTCATCGTATTCAAAGTTCATAAAATAATTATAGCATAAAAGGGTAAGGTTTTCAATCGTGTTGTAGGGGCAATCCCTTGCGGTTGCCCTTCTCTTGTTCTCAAATTGCATTTGGAACATCTGCATTCCACATTGCAACAAACGAGGTAATTAAGTTGTTGTCACCCGACCCCTAGACTTTGCATCTGCATACTGGATATTCACTTCTTGATGGAGTCAAAATATATTAGATGGTTTTATTAAAACACTCTTTTCTTAAATCCCTCATTTGCTTTAGATGTTTGGCGATGCCCATCCTACGGGATTTTATGCTATAATAAAAACAATCATACACAAAGGATTAAAGATGTCTCTAAGTGATATTCAAAATATGCCAACAGTACAAAAGATTCATCTAATGGAGCTTTTGTGGGAGTCGTTATGTGTCCAAGAAGAGCCAAAATCTCCATCATGGCACAAAGAGATATTGGATATACGAGCCAAAAAGCTAAAAGAGTCTCATGTTAAAACCTACACACTTGATGAACTTAAAGCCTTGCGATAGATAATGGCTTTTATAAAATGCTCTCCAAACGATTTCCTTATTCACTCTATTATCATTTTATCTCTGATGATATTGTTGAAATAGTTGCAGTACTTGACCAAAGAAAAAATCCAATATTCAATTATGAAGAGTTGAATAGTCGATAAAATCAAACCTACAAATCATACATATCAATCAACTACTAACGAAACCTAACCCAAACTTAGCTATAATGAAATCCCAAAATTAACCTCAAGAGAAATTTATGAGCCAATTTACCCATTTGCATCTGCATACTGAATATTCGCTTCTTGATGGAGCTAACAAAATCAAAGCCCTAGCCAAAAAGACCAAAGAATTGGGGATGAAAGCGGTGGCTATGACCGATCATGGCAATATGTTTGGGGCGATTGAATTTTATAATGCGATGCGTAGTGAGGGGATTAAGCCCATTATCGGACTCGAAGCCTATCTGCACAATCATCCCAATCTTGATGACAAAAGCACCAAACAACGCTTTCATCTCTGTCTCTATGCCAAAAATGAGATAGGGTACAAAAACCTTATGTATCTTAGCTCCAAAGCCTACATTGAGGGGTTTTACTACTATCCACGCATCAACAAAGAGCTTTTGCGTGACCATAGCGAAGGGCTGATTTGCTCTTCGGCGTGTCTGCAAGGCGAGGTGGGTTGGCATCTCAATCTTAGCGAACGAAACGTCAAAAATGGAGCCAAAGGGTATGAGAGAGCCAAAGAGGTGGCTTTGGAGTACCAAGCGATTTTTGGAGAGGATTTTTATCTCGAACTCATGCGTCACGGTATTGGCGACCAGTATAAGATTGACAATGACCTTATTCGTCTCTCGCTTGAAACGGGCATTAAAATCATCGCTACCAACGATACCCACTACCTCGAACAACAACACGCCGATTCGCATGAGGCTTTTATGTGTATCGCTATGAACAAACTCTACGATGACCCCACACGACTCCGCCACTCCGTGCATGAATTTTATCTCAAATCTCCTCAGCAGATGATGGAACTCTATGCCGATATTCCAGAGGCTATCATCCATACGCAAGAGATTGTGGATAAGTGTAATGTGGAGATTAAGCTAGGCAACCCTACCCCACCCAATTTCAAATTTACCCGTCAAAAAGCCTCATTGCGTGGTATCGCCCTGCCCTATCCCGATGAGGAGTATAGCCTCGAAAACGACAAGGTGCTTTTTATGCACGAGTGTCGATTGGGATTGCAAAAGCGTTTGACGCTCGTTGATGCTAGTCGCCACGAGGAGTACAAAGAGCGATTGGAGACCGAAATTGAGATTATCAACACTATGAAATTCCCTGGCTATATGCTCATCGTTTGGGAGTTTGTCGCCAAAGCCAAAGAGATGGGTATCCCCGTAGGACCTGGGAGGGGTTCGGCGGCGGGTAGTTTGGTGGCTTATGCTTTGGAGATTACCGATATTGACCCTATCCCTTATGGGCTACTCTTTGAGCGTTTTCTTAATCCCGAACGGGTAAGTATGCCCGATATTGATATGGACTTTTGCCAAAGCCGTAGGGGTGAGATACTCGATTATGTCGTCGAAAATTACGGACGCAACAACGTAGCCCAAATCATCACCTTTGGTAAACTTCTAGCCAAAGGGGTGATACGAGATGTCGCAAGAGTCCTTGATATGCCCTACGCCAAAGCCGATGCCATGGCAAAGCTTATCCCTGATGAACTGGGTATTGATCTCAAAAACTCCTACGAAAAAGAACCCAAAATCAAAGAACTTATCGAGAGTGACCCCCTAGCGGCACGTGTGTGGGAGTATGCCCTAGCCCTTGAAGGACTCAATCGCAACGCAGGGACACACGCAGCAGGTGTGGTAATCTCCAATGAGCCACTATGGCACAAAACCCCGCTCTTTAAACCCTCGGGCATGGAGACAGTAGCGACGCAATACAATGGAAAGTATGTCGAAGATGTTGATTTAATCAAATTTGACTTTTTGGGGCTTAAAACATTGACGGTTATCGAAGAGGCGAACAAACTCGTAGCCAAACGCCACGGTGAGCGTATTGATTTCAAACTTCAAGATGTAAACGACAAAGGGGTCTATGAACTCATCCAAACGGGACATACGATTGGACTGTTTCAAATCGAATCGGATGGTATGCAAGACCTTAACGCCCGTCTCAAACCCAATAACTTTGAAGATATTATCGCCGTTTTGGCTCTCTATCGTCCAGGTCCCATGGAGTCGGGAATGCTTGATGATTTTATCGAACGAAAACACGGACGAGCCAAAATTACCTATATGTTTCCAGAGCTTGAAGAGATACTCAAACCCACCTATGGGGTTATCGTCTATCAAGAACAAGTTATGCAAATCGTGCAAACTATCGGGGGATTTAGTCTGGGTGGGGCGGATTTGGTACGTCGTGCGATGGGTAAAAAAATCAAAGAGGAGATGGATAGACTCCAAAATGAGTTTGCCAATGGTGCAGCAACCAAGGGATTTGATAGAACCAAAGCGGCGGAACTCTTTGATTTGATTGTCAAATTTGCAGGGTATGGTTTCAACAAATCGCACTCTGCTGCCTATGCACTTGTCACTTTCTATACTGCTTATCTCAAAAGATACCACCCTACCGAATTTATGGCAGCTCTTTTGACGCTCGAAAAAGACAACACCACCAAAGTAGTCAGATACGTCGATGAGGCAAAACGTATGGATATTGAACTGCTTCCACCCGATGTCAATCGCTCCGATTTGGTCTTTACTCCCAGTCATGAGGGGGATAGGGAGATTATCCTTTTTGGTATGGGGGCTATCAAAGGCGTGGGCGATATTGCCGTGCGTAGCATTCTCAAAAGCAAAAGCGAGGGGGGTGAGTTTAAAGATTTGAGCGATTTTATCAGTCGCATTGATACCACCAAAGTCAATAAAAAAGTGATCGAATCACTTATCAAATCGGGGGCTATGGATTGTTTTGGCTATTCACGCAAAGCGATGCTTGACTCTATCGAACTCATCCTTGAATCAAGCAACAAAGTCTCACAAGCCAAAAAGATGTCTATTGGGTCACTCTTTGGTGACGATACAGAACTTACAACGATTGAAATCAATATTCCCAATGGCAAAGAGTACGAAGCCCATGAGATTTTGGAACTCGAAAAAGCAACACTGGGTTTTTATGTATCGGGGCATCCGCTTGATAAATACAAAGAAGAACTTGAGGGTCTAAACTACACGCTAAGCTCTGAAATTTCTGAACTAAGCGACGGTTCGGAGGCACTCTTTGTGGGTAAAATTGAAAATATTGTTGAGAAAATATCCAAAAAGGGTCACAAATTTGGAATTGCCAACATCATGGATTTGCACGGCAATATCGAATTGATGCTCTTCGAAGATCGCCTCAAGGAGCTAGAAAATGATTTTGATACCACAAAACCCATCGCTTTTAAGGTGCGTATTACCAAAGACGATAACTTTACCCGAATGAACCTTCTCAAAATCGAAACCCTCAAAGATGCTAAAAAAGAGCGGGTGAAGGTCAAAAAAGAGCAAAAACCCATCGATGAAGCACCCAAAGAGTTTCCTATTGCCCTTGCTATTGATTTGGCACCCGATGCTAAGCTTGTTGAGGAGCTTTTTCATTTGGCACAAAAGTATCAAGGCAATCGCTCTTTGGAGCTTCATATCAAATCCAAATTGGTTGATGTAATTGTCGAATCGAAGCTAAAAGTAAGCGATTTGATTATCCAAGAGGCAAAAGCAATAGGAATTTACCCCGTAGAGGAGCTAATGGTCGTCTAGGTAATTGAACCCTAAGCGAAGCTTAGGTAAGATTTTGCCAACACCAACAAGGAGTATAAATGCTAAGATTTGTCGTTTCATCTGCCGATGAGATGCACCTAGAAAATTTACGAACGGCTATTTTTAGCTATATCCTAGCCTTGCAAAAAGGTGAAGGATTTATGCTTTATATTGATGAACGTTGCCTCAATGATGAAGCTATTTTTATGCTTTTGGAGAAATTTGCCTTGCCCCATGAGCAACGCTTGTACCAAAACGAACGCAAACATATTCATCAAGCCTTAGCTAGGAGACTTTTTGAAGAGAAAAAAGCCTTTGTTGATGACTCAAAAGAGGTCTCTACACAAGAGCTTCAAGCCTCTTTTGAACTCAGATTGCACAAACCCGATGTTGCCCCAGTCCTCAACGATTTAATAGCGGGAGCAATAACCGCTTCACCCAAGGAGATTGATAACTTTGTCATTTTACAAACTCATGCGATACCGACGACTGATTTTGCTTGTGCTTGTGATGATATGCTTAACGGCATTACGAGCATTATTACTACTTATGGTGACCTAACAAAGAGCATCAAAGGACACCACATTCAAGAGATACTGGGCTATACCCAACCCATTACCTATTGGCATTTGCCCCCAATCGATGGAGGCAACACCACTCTTGAAGGGTTACTCAAAGAGGGTTTTTTGCCCGATGCGATTATCAACTATGTGATTGCACTAGGTTACCCAACACCCGTAGAAATTTTTACATTGCCTGATGCGATAGAGTGGTTTGACCCAACCAAACTCTCCCGTGACTCTGTGCGTTTGGATTGGGATAGATTGCGTTTTATCAACCGTGAACATCTGCGACGCATGGAGGACAAGAGACTCTCAACCCTCTTTGGCTTTGCCGATAGCGATATAGGGAAATTGGCAAAACTCTATCTTGAAAAAGTCTCTACGATTAATGAACTAGAGGTCAAAATCAAAGCGATTTTTGCACCCAAAAGATGTACGGGCAACGCCAAATTGGTGCAAGAGATTATTCTCCAAGCCCCTATGCTCTACACCTTCGAGACCTTTGTGGGGTATCTCAAAAAAGAGTCAAAGTTGGAAGAGGTGGCACTCAAAGAGGCACTGCAAACACTCTTTTGTGAGCAAGATATAGAACCAAGCCTTATCTATCCATTCATTAAATCTTATATTACGGAGGTTGTCGCATGAGTTTCATCATGATTCCTGTTTTGCAACTGTTGCATACACTTATTACGCTCTACATTATTGTGGTTTTTGTTTCGGCAATACTTAGCTTTGTACGTCCTGACCCCTACAATCCTATTGTGCAAACGATTTACAAACTCACCGAGCCTGTTTTTGATTTCGTACGCAAAAAAATCCCTTTTGTGGTGATGGGGGGGATTGATCTCTCACCGCTTGTGATTTTGTTGGGGTTGCAGTTTATAGACAATATTATTTTGCAATTAGTACGCTAGATGATGCGTTTGATTTTTCTTTTTGCTCTTGTAGTGATTGGGGCGTATGCCAAATATTTTGACTTTGATTATGTCAATCAAATGCCTACAAGCAGAGAGAAAGATTACTATATTTGGCGTTATCTCCTGCAAGATGACACCAATCAAACCCAAGCCATTGAGATTACCAAAGGAGCTTTTGCACTCAATAGCAAGATGATTGAAGCTTTTCGCAAAAAAACAGGATTTAACCCAACGCTCACACATAAACCTCTCCCCAAACCCACCCAAGCCCAAAAAGAGGCGTGGAGACGCAAAGCTCAAATATCCAAAGAGGTCAAAAAGGCCCCTCATCCCATGCGAGAGTTTCTTAAAAAAGAGGCGGATATGCAAACTTTTATTTTCAATAACGCTACCAAAGCCGAACGCAAAAAGTTTAACCATATCCTCACGCCCAATCAGTACCAAAAACTCACCCACAGTACCCAATTTAATCGCTCCATTGAGCTTATCGAAGAGGAGGGTTTGGAGTATCTTCAAAAATCCTTCCTCTTTACACCTGCTTTGACCAATGCACTTACCTACGATACAAACATCAAACTTGCACTCAATGCCCTACGCAACGATAAGCCAGATATTGCCCTGCTCTACTTTGGCGAAGCACGCAAAAAAGCTACGCAAGGCACTTCCAAAGACCTCACCTCTTTTTGGCTCTATTTGATTAGCAAAGATGAGATATATCTCAATGCCCTTATCAAAAGCAAAGATATTAATATCTATACCCTTTTGGCTCGTGATAGATTACGATTGCACTACCCCGATACCACTAATCCCACTTTTAGTAGGCAACGCAACCCAAATTTTGATATTACCGACCCTATCGCATGGGCAAAACTCAAAACAAAAATATTTGATATAAGCGTCGATAAGCACAAACTTGCGCAACATTTTGAAACTACCGAGACAATAGCCCACTACAGCTACATCAAAGCCAAAGCGTACAATTATCAAAAGCACTACTTCCCCTTGCTTTACCGTGATATTATGCGTCACTTGCCCTTGCAGCGTCAAGCCCTTATTTACGCTATTGCCAGACAAGAGAGTCGCTTTGTCCCCGCTTCTGTATCAAGCAGTTTTGCGTTGGGGATGATGCAAATCATGCCCTTTTTGGTCGAAGATATAGCCAAAAAGCGAGGCGATAGTATCGATTTGGATGATATGTTTGATCCTCAAAAAGCTTTGGTGTATGCCAACTTTCATTTGGATTATCTCCAAAGTTGGCTCTTCAATCCCTTGTTAGTAGCCTACGCTTACAACGGCGGAATAGGCTTTACCAAAGGATTGCTTACGCATAAAAATCTCTTCAATAACGCCAAATATGAACCTTTTTTAAGCATGGAATCCATTGGAGTCAAGGAGACCAGAGAGTATGGCAAAGCGGTACTTGCCAACTACGTCATCTATCTCAACAAATTGGGACACCCCATGCGTATATCGCAAATCCTCAAACACCTCAAAGATGCCAACAAAGTTGATAGATTTCGATAATTAGGTGAGTTAATCTAAACTTCAACTGCTATAATTGTACTATCAATTAATCAGTAGGAAACAACAATGCGAATTGATAAGTGGCTAAGTGCCACCAATGTAGTCAAACGACGAACCGTAGCAACCGATATGGTAAAAAATGGTGTAGTATTTGTCAATGATACACAATCCAAAGCCTCCAAAAATGTAGTCGTTGGAGACAAAGTGACGATTGAATACCTCAAAGGAGCGAAATCCTATAGGGTTTTGGCTATTCCCGCTACCAAATCGATACCCAAAACGCACAAAGACCAATACGTAGAGGAGCTATTATGAACCATCAAGAGATGTTTGAACGACTCTTTGAGAACAAACTAACACACGAGGAAGCAAGAAGCTTTTTGATAAACCTCTATCATGAGGGGGAGAGCGCACACGATATTGCTCTAGCAGCTCAAGTGATGCGTAACCACTCCATCAAGTTACCCATTTCTGCTAGTCTGCAAGAGCAAATTATCGATGTAGTAGGTACGGGCGGCGATCAAAGCGGTAGCTTCAATGTCTCCTCAACGGTCGCACTCATTTTGTCCTCCATGGGGTGTCACGTCGCCAAACACGGCAATCGAAGCATTACAAGCAAATCAGGCAGTGCCGATATGCTCGAAGAGCTGGGCATCAATCTCAATCTCTCTCCCGACAAACAAGTCAAGATGCTTGAGGAGTGCGGTTTTTGCTTTATCTTTGCGATGAACCACCACCCTGCAATGGCACACATTATGCCCATTCGCAAATCCATACCCCACCGTACCATCTTCAATCTACTAGGACCCCTCACCAATCCAGCAGGTGCAAAAAAGTATCTTTTGGGAGTTTTTAGCCCCAGCTTTATCGACTCTGTGAGCAATGCTTTGCTAGAGCTTCACACGCAACGTGCCTATGTGGTAAGCAGTGATGATGGAATGGATGAGATTTCCATCTCCTCTACGACACAATTTGCCTATGTTGAGGCGGGGTATGTGAGTCGTGGTGTACTCAACCCTACCGATTATGGCTTCAAACTTGCCCCCAAAAGTGCTATTTTGGGCGGTGATGCTTCGCTTAATGCCACCATTACACGTGATATATTGATGGGATTGTTGCGTGATGCCAAACGTGATATTGTCGTACTCAATGGAGCTTTTGCTCTCTTTGTCGATGGAGGGGCTAGAGACATCAAGGAGGCGATTGAGAAGATAGAGGCTCAACTCGATAGCGGCAAAGCCTATGAGCATCTTCAAAAGATGATTGCTCTTTCAAAAACCCTATAAGGATAACCATGTTACTTAAAAATGCAATCGGTTTGGGCGTAGCAGGAAACTTTGCCCACCATTTAGAACAAGCAGGAGAGTTGGAGGATTTTAAAAACGTCGTCACTTGCGAACCCGACGCTCCCAAAGGAATATTTCCTTTTTATCTACCCAATAGTGAGAGTTTTTTGGGAGTCTATTCGATAGGAGTTGAGAGACTCACCCTGCCCAATTACCAATCCAATGCACAAGTAGAACCCGAAATTGCTCTGCTTTGCGATATTGTTTACGATAATAATCACCAAGTGGTCGATTTGAATGTTCGCCAATTTACGACTTTTAACGACTGTACAATCCGAAGGGACGATGCGACAAAAATCTCCCAAAAAAAGAGCTGGGGAGAAAACTCCAAAGGGGTAGGCAGTCAATGGATTGAGGTGGATAAGTTTGAAGAGGGCGGTATCATGGATTATTACCATTTATGCTCATTTGTCAAGCGTGAGGGAGTGCTATACCCCTACGGTGTCGATGCGCCGCTTTTGGGCTACAGCTACTTTTATGGCAAACTCAAAAATTGGCTTATTGAGAAGATGAATCACCAAAGCGATTTTGGACCCTTAGAAGATATTGCCATGCATCTCAAAGATTGCAACTACCCAGCTCACGCTTTGATATCCATCGGCGCTACGGCTTATGCCCATTTTGGTGAGCATAACTATCTTCAAAGTGGAGATGAAATTTATGTCATTAGCTATGATAAACGCTATTGCAGTGGAGATACTACGCCTTGTAGCCACAAAGTGATACTTTATCAAAGGGTAGATTGATGCCCAAAAATCCTAAAAAGTCCCCCAAATGCATAAATATCTAACACCCAACCACTCGACGATATTTGCCACTTTGGCCTATCTTGTGATTATTATCGCAGGACTCAAAGCGGTGCATTCGCTTATCGTGCCTATTTTGATAGCCTTTTTTTGGTTTTTGCTCTTTTTACCTTTTATTGGCAAACTCAAAAAAATGGGCTTCAAAGACTTTTTTATCACCATTATTACCTTTGGGATTACACTCATCATTGTTGCACTTTTGGGACTTTTTTTGGTCTCTTCAAGCAAAGAGTTGCTCAGTAATGTACCCTCTTATCAAGTAAAATTTTATACCCTAGTGCCTAGCATTATGGAGTTTTTGGAAACCTACAATATCCCTATGAAAATCGAAGACATTATCGCTATCTTTGACCCCTCCCAAATCATTGGCATGACGGCTGATTTTGTCAAAGCCATGAGCGGATTGATGACCAAATCCTTTTTGACGCTTATTGTGGTGATGTTTTTATTTTTGGAATCCTCACTTTTTGTAAAAAAAATTGATTATCTTTTTAAGGATAGACTTATAAAAGAGAAAGTTGAACTCTTTTTGACCCATGTCAATATCTATTTTGCAACCAAAACCGCTACTTCCATAGCAACGGGATTGATTATTTTTTTAATGCTCTCCTATTTTCACCTTGATAATGCCCTGCTTTTTGGCATTTTGGCATTTTTTCTCAACTACATACCCAATATCGGCTCAATCGTTGCTGCTATTCCCGCCATTGCCCTCTCTATGCTTCAGCTTACTTTGGTGGATACGATGATTATCACCGTAGGCTACATTATGGTCAATTTTATCATTGGAAACATTATCGAACCACGCATTATGGGCAGGGGTGTTGGGCTTTCGACCTTTATTGTTTTTGTTTCGCTTGTCTTTTGGGGTTGGATGTTTGGACCTGTGGGAATGTTTCTCTCCGTACCCCTCACGGTTGTCATCAAAATCGCTTGCAACAAAAGCAAAAAACTCCACTGGATAGCCGTATTGCTTAGCAACAAAGTCGATCCCAAAGAGAACTACGGCACCATGGCGTTTAAGCGTCAAATCAACAAAGGAAGCTAAATGGCACTCGAAGATAAATTTAGATGGAATAAAAAATACCTCGACAACCACCCTATAAGCGATAAACCCATTGAATTGGTTCGATACTACCATGTTCTAGCGCATCGTGGATTGGCTTTGGATTTGGCGTGCGGCAAAGGCAGACACAGTAAATTTTTAGCCCACAATGAGTTTAGGGTTGATGCGCTTGATATTTCCGAAATCGCCCTTGGTACTATTGCCCATAACGACAACATCCATCTCCAAAGTGTTGATTTGGACACCCATTTACTCGAACACGATAGGTACGATTTGGTCGTTTGTACCTACTATCTCAATCGCAAAATTTTCCCCTCCATTGTGCAGAGTATGCGTAGCGGTGCGATACTCATCTACGAAACCTTCGTGACTCACCCCGACAACACCAAAGCCCCCTCCAATGCAGAGTTTTTGTTGCAAGAAAACGAACTCAAAGAGGCATTTAGAGAACTTGAAATCATCTACTACGATGAGTGGTGGGACACTACACCACACGACAAAGCTTTAAAAGCTTCATTGGTAGCAAAAAAATAGAGTTTTACCTACCCACTCCTTTTTCCAAAACGCATACAGGAATTTCTTGCAAAATAGGCTTTTTGGTGCATTAAAATGCACCCTACGGAATTTTAATCATTATTATTTCACAAACTCTCCTGAGGTGGAATGCATACAAAATCTAAAACAACCCACCAAAACCTCTTCGCTTCCACCAAACCTTTTTCTTCTAACGAATCTTCCCGTCAAATTACCCATCAAAAGCCCTTTCTATGGGGAATG
>DYMA01000061.1 GCA_020721815.1 Sulfurovum sp.
AGCAAAAAGCTTATGTTTCAGAGCTACACAAAAGAGGCTACAACAACACTTTAGCGTTTGGTGTGGTGTTTGATGGGAAACGGGTTTGGGTTAAACCTGCTCTTTTAGATCAACCGTCCAAAAGAAATCAATCCATCCCTTAGCCTCTCGTACCCAATAGTTAGGCTCAATTGAAGCACTGGGTTTATAGAAAATGGATGCGACTTTGAAGGTTTTGGTAGGGTAGAGTCTTTGGAGTCTCTCCAATACCGCTTTGATAGTATCACCGCTATCGATAATATCATCAAGGATTAAAATACGATGCGAATCGCTTAAATCGGGTAGATTCAACACCTCAACGCTTTTGAGCTTTTGGGTATCGTCATAGCCTATCGTATTGATGGCATAGACTTTGCGAATAGCGTAATATTCACCCAAAAGTTGCCCCATACTTAGCCCCCCTCGCGCGATAGGCAATAGGGTATCAAACTCTTCATCAATCTTGTGCGTTAGGGTTTTTAAATCTTCTCTAAACTCATGATAGCTGTAGTAATAACGTTGCATTTAACCTCTTTGTATTATCTCATCAATCATCAATTGAAGAGAGACTTCGCCTCGAAAGTGATTTTCATTGACAAAATAGCTTATATTCAAACGCTCTCCTATCTTCATCTCTCGTTTGCATTTAAATTTGATAGCACTCAGATGGATACCACGGTGCGATACAATCATCCTTAAATGCTCTTGATTTTTACCTATTCTATCAAAATGGACTACCTCTACATCGGAGGTTATAAATTTGGGTTTGCTGTTTTCATGCCCATAAGGCTCGTATTGACTCAACATTTTAGTCAAGCGAAAATCAATCAAATCAAAACCCATAGAGCCAACAATAGAGTCATCTACGTTATTTTGGCTATACCCCCTCTCTTGAATGCTTTTGTGCAAAGTGTTTTTAAAATTTTCAAAGTTTTCAAGCTTCAAACTTAGTCCAATAGCGGCTTTGTGTCCTCCAAATTTCTCCAAATACCCCTTGGACTCGCTAACTAGCTCAAACAAATCGCACTCTCCGTAGCTTCGACCGCTTCCTTTGAGTTGATTGCCTTTTTGCGAAAGGATAATGGCAGGTCTTTTGAAGTGATTAACAACTCGCGCAGCAACAATTCCCACAACTCCCTCATTCCAATCCTCTCCGTAAGTAACGATAATATTTTCATTAGGATTGGCATTTGCAATAGCTTTTTGGGTAATAGACTCTTCAATATTTTTACGCTGGGTATTAAAAGCTATTAAAACTTCAAGCTTAGCGTTGGCTTCATAGATATTGCGTGTACTTAAAAAATCCAATGCAAAAGAGGCATCTTCAATTCTTCCCGCAGAGTTAAGCAGTGGAGCAATCAAAAAGCCAACATCTTCACTGCTTATGTTCTCTTTTCCAAACTTCTCTTTGATAACTCTTAGGGCAGGGTGGGTGGATTGATTGATACGTTGCAACCCTGCTACTACCATGGCACGATTGATATGTCTAAGAGGCATTACATCGGCGATTATGGCAATGGCTACGAGTTCCAAATAGCTTTTGGTATCGATCTCCACACCCAATTCAATTTTAAGTGAAGCGATAAGATACCACGCAATTTGAGCACCGCAAATCTCTTTGTAGGGAAATGAACAATCACTCTGTTTTTGATCCACAATAGCATAGGCATTGGGCAAAATCGGAGGCAAGAGGTGATGGTCGGTAATGATGAGTTCAATACCAAACCTTTGACACAATGCAGCAGCCTCTACCGCTGAGATACCGTTATCGACCGTGATAGCCAAATCAAAATCGGCAATACGAGGGATAATAGCACTGCTAAGCCCATAACCATCCCTAAAACGATTGGGAATGATGGTAGTAAGCTCAACCCCTATCTCATCAAAAAAAAGCTTCATAAGAGCCGTGGAGACCACTCCATCGACATCGTAATCTCCAATCAAAACAATTTTTTGCTTCCCATGAATAGCTTGGGCGATACGTTTTGTGGCTTTTTGCATATCTTTGAGAGTATAGGGATGGGGCAAATCTTTGAGGCTCAAAAATCCCTCATCGAAGCGACTCGAAAGAATCGCTTGAAGGTGTTCAAGCGACTCAATGGAGGGATAGCGTGTCGTCATTCTCTATTATCAAGCGAAGCTTGAACAAAGCTAAAGATAGTAGGATTAGGCGTTTGGAGTCGTGAGGTAAACTCAGGATGAAACTGCACACCCAAAAACCATGGATGATTGGGTATCTCAATCGCCTCAATAAGCCCTTGTGACTCTCCTGTAATGCTTAAGCCGTTGGCTTCAAATCTTTGACGATAGAGCGGATTGGCTTCGTATCGGTGGCGATGGCGTTCATAAATGACTGAGCTTTTGTAGGCTTTGTGAAGATTGCTGCCCTCTTTGATTTTGCACTCATACTCTCCCAAACGCATCGTGCCTCCAAGAGGAGAAATGGTAGTGCGTATTTGTTTGGTTCCACTGCTGTCGATAAATTCATCGATAAGATAGATAACGGGTTCTTTGGTCTCTTCGTTAAACTCCATTGAGTTTGCCTCTTTGAGTCCTAGTACATTACGAGCAAACTCTATCATGGCAAGTTGCATTCCTAGACATATTCCCAAAAAGGGTATTTTGTTTTCTCTGGCGTAGGAGATGCACAAAATTTTACCCTCAACGCCTCGCTCTCCAAATCCACCCGCAACAAGCACACCATCAACTCCCGCAAGGAATTTTTGCACCCCTTCATCTTCGATTTTTTCACTATCAACCCATTTGATATTTACTTTGCAATCCAAATGAGCACCTGCGTGGATAAGTGCTTCGGTGAGTGATTTGTAAGACTCTTTAAGGTCAAGATATTTACCTACAAAGGCAATGGTTACGCTCTCTTTGGGAGAGATAATGGTTTTTACCAATTGACTCCATTTATCCATATCGGGACTAAGTTCTCCCAAATTGAGGCGTTTGGCAATGGGTGCGATAATATCTTGTTGCAAAAAGTTGAGCGGTACTTGATAGATACTAGGCGAATCCATCGCATCAATCACGCAATCAACATCAACATCGCAACTAAAGGCGATTTTGCGTTTAAGGTCATTGGGGATAAAATGTTCCGAACGCAACACTATCATGTGGGGTGCAATGCCTAATCGTCGAAGCTCTTGGACGGAGTGTTGGGTTGGTTTGGTTTTGAGTTCTCCTGCACTTTTGAGATAGGGCAAAAGCGTGACGTGAATATTAAAAACGCTATCGCTTCCAAACTCATGTTTCATTTGTCGAATCGTTTCCAAAAAGGGCAATCCCTCTATATCTCCTGTCGTACCACCCAGTTCAACAATAAGCAAATCTTTGTGTTCACTTGCCAATAAAATACGCTCTTTGATCTCATCAACAATATGAGGGACAATTTGAATCGTTTTTCCTAAATATTTCCCTTTTCGCTCATTTTCGATAACGGTTTTATAGATTTGACCCGTTGTGAAGTTGCTGTGCCGTGTCAGTGAAGTATCCAAAAATCGCTCATAGTGACCCAAATCCAAATCGGTTTCGGCGCCATCTTGCGTGACATAAACCTCTCCGTGTTCAAGCGGTGACATGGTTCCTGGATCGACGTTGATGTAGGGATCAAGCTTTAATACACCGATACGCATACCCGCATGCTTAAGCAGTGTCCCTATACTTGCAGCTGTAACCCCTTTGCCCAGTGAACTTAGTACTCCACCTGTGATAAATATGTATTTTTTATTCTCCAAAACATTGCCTTTAATTTATGATAGGCATAATTATAGTCATAAAGTTATTATCTTTAACTGTAAAGGGCAATCTTGTCTCATTGATACCGATAGTAAAGGTAGGACTATCAATTTGTGATAAAAACTCTACGAGGTAGCGACCGTTAAAGTTGAGTTCGAGTTCATGACCAATGTTAATCTCCAAAGGAAGCTCTGTTTTGGCTTCGAGATTTTGAGAGTTTTGCATCAAAGAGGTGAAGTAAACCATATTGGGGGTTAGTCTAATGTTAATATCTTGCGATACGGTGGTGATTTTTCTAATGGCTTCGAGCATCTCTTTTTTGGGAAATTCAAAAGAGTTTTTAATCTCTTTGGGGACGATTCGATTGTAATCGGGGAATTTTCCATTGATAAGTTTGGTATAGATGGAGTATTTATCGTTTTCAATGATAAGTTCTTGGCTATCGTAATAGATAGTGATTTGATCCAAAAAGAGCTTTTCGATCTCTAGGATAGTTTTTTTGGGGATAATAAGCGAGAGTTCTGTTTGCGATAGATTATCAATTGAGGCAATAGCCAAACGTCTCGTATCGGTTCCTACGATGAAGGTTTTTTCTTTTTGGATATTTATCAAAGCCCCGTTGAGTTCGTATTTGGGATTGCTGGTATCGATAGCGGGAGAGATTTTTTTGAGATTTTTGATAAGGGCTAAGGAATCCATAGAGATAGTAAATTTGTTCTCTTTGGTAGGAAAGAGAGGGAAAGAGGAGCTATCAAAAGTAGGGAGTTTAAATTTGGAGCTGCCTTGTAGGATATGCAACACTTCGTTTTCTATCTCAAAGATAATCTCATTATCGTTAAGAATACGGATAATTTCAAGCAATTTTTTGCCATTAACGGTAAAGCTGCCTACTTCATGAATATCAACAGCGTTGGTTTTGATCTCTATCCCAAACTCCAAATCGGTTGCTTGGGCGGTAATACCATTGAAGTGTGCATTGATTAAAATATGTGAAGTGATTTGCGAAGCATCTTTTTTTTCCAAAAAGGGTGCACTGTTGATAAGTATGGATTCGATAATAGCTTTTTGAACGATAATTTTCATGAAACTCTCCTAGTATATTAGATAAAAAATAGTAGCAGTAGTAGTATGCGATGAAAATGTGAAAAAGTAAACAAACTACTCATTTTTGGGCTACTACACTGATGCAATGAAAATTTTTTTATTCACATTGGTTCACTTTTACGATTATATCTTTTTTTTAATCAAAATTAATTTTATTTGCAGAGATTTTATTCTCTAGCTCTTCCAAAAGAAGCTTGAAGTTGTCGTCGTTTTCGACAATCTCGTTGATTTTACGCATCGAGTGGCTAATTGCGGTGTGATCTTTCATCCCAAAATATACGGCAATTTGGGGCATAGAACTCGTCGTGAGATTTCGAGCCAAATAGATAGAGATACGTCTGGCATTGACGATATTTTTGTTGCGTTTTTTGGATTTGATGTCGGCGGGTTTGACGTTGAGTTCGGTAGCGATGAAGTTTACTATATCGTCAATGTTGAGCGACTCTTTTTTGTCTTGAAGTTGGTCTCGTATCGCATTTTGCGTAAATTCAAGGGTGATTTCTTGATTGAGAATAGAACTCATGGCGTTGAGTTTGATAATCGTACCCTCAATCTCACGAATGTTTGATCCCATATTACTGGCGATATAATTGACCACATCGTTATTGAGTACTATTCCATCAAGTTCGCACTTTTTTTGGATAATAGCGATTTTGGTTTCAAGTCCAGGGGGTTGAATATCCGCCAAAAGCCCCCATTCAAAGCGACTTTTGAGCCTATCAACCAATCCTGCGATTTTATTGGGAGGTCTATCGGCGGTGATAACGATTTGTTTGTTGGCGGTGTGAAGTTCGTTGAAAGTGTGAAAAAACTCCTCTTGCGTCTGTTCTTTGCGACTCAAAAACTGCACATCATCAATGAGCAACAAATCGCACTCTCTAAAGTGGTCACGAAACCTATCCATGCTTTGAGAGCGTAGGTGGGAGGTGAATTTGTTCATAAACTGCTCAAGGGTGGTGTAGATGACTTTTTTGCCAAGGTGCAAGTGATAGTTTCCAATAGCTTGAAGCAGATGGGTTTTGCCCAGTCCCACTCCGCCGTACAAAAAGAGAGGATTGTATTGACGGCCGGGTTTTTGAGCCACGCTTTGAGCGGTAGTGAAAGCAAACTGGTTGGAACTTCCTACAATAAAGCTCTCGAAGGTAAAAGAGGGGTTAAGAATGGTGCTTTTAGAAGAGATGCGTTTGGCACTGTTGTCGGCAATTTCGCCCGTTGGAGTCGATTGCGTGTGCGATTTGTTTTTTTTGACTTCGATTTTGATTTTGGGGCGAATACCGCTTTGGAGTTCAAAAAGGTGCGCGATTTTGTCACTAAATTTGGTGCGAATCCATTTGGCAACGAGCAAATTGGGAGCGTAATAGTAAGAGACATTGCTACGAGAGTTGTCAATATCGTAGCTAAGGGGTTTGATGTAGCGATCATAATCGCTTAAACTAATCTCTTTTTTAAGCTCCAGTAAAATTTTTTGTCCAAGATTCATAAAGTACCTAATGTGAATAAGTTTTGGTAATTTTATCTTAATTTAGCTAAAATATGGGCAAAAGTGAGGGTTGAAAAAAACTATTCACTATGTGAAAAGAGATGTGAATGAATCTATTGGGAATAGACCCAGGAAGCCGTAATTTAGGCTACTGCATACTCAAAGTTGAGAAGCGAAGTTATTCACTTCTTGAAGCGGGTATTATTAAAATTAAAGCCACAAACTTGCAAGAACAAATCGTAGAGTTGGTAGAGGGATTGGATATTGTACTCAAATCTCACCCCGTTGATGAGGTGGCTATAGAGGATATTTTTTATGCGCACAATCCTAAGACGGTTTTAAAGTTGGCTCAGTTTCGTGGTGCTTTGTCGCTCAAAATTTTGCAAGAGGTGGGTTGCTTCTATGAATACACCCCATTGCAAGTCAAAAAATCCCTCACAGGCAAAGCCAAAGCGACCAAAGAGCAGGTATCCTTTATGGTTAGACACATATTGGGAATCAAAAAAGAGATTAAACCCTACGATATTACCGATGCCATGGCACTAGCCATCACCCACGCCCAGCGTATTGCTATTAGATAATTGACCCTACCTCGTTCCACCTCCGATAAAAGTGGGTAATATCATCATCTCTACTCCAACGAGTACTCAATAGTAAGCGTAATGGGTTGGTTGCCAATGGTAACGCCTTGGGGTGGTGAGTAGGGTAGGGCAGAGCCAATAGCACTCTTGATTGAGCTGTGAAAAATTTTTGGACCGCTTAAAATCGTAATGGTTTTTAATGCTCCGTTTGGGGTGAGTGTAAATTGAACCCTCACGCTTCCCTCTATGCCTCTACGTTTTGCCATGGCGGGATAGCTTTTGCGGCGTTCTATTTTGTTTTTAAGCGTAGCGAAGTAGAGATTTTTCTTTTGAGCTGCCTCTTTGGCAGAGGTTTTGCTTGTGTGGGTAATGGTCGATTTTTGGGCAGGAGTTGGCTTGGATTTGGGTGTACTTGGTTGGGGTTTGGTTTGCTTAATGGGTTTTTTGGGTACTCTTTTTTTGGGCTTTGGCGTATCTTTTTTGACAACAACTCTCTCTTTTTTTATCTCTTTTGGAATCTTTTTTTTAATTTTTTCGATGGCTTTTGGCTCTTCTTTTGGAGGCTCTTCTTTAATCTCCTCAATAGGTTTTGGCTCTTCTTGCATAGGCTGAGGCTTGGGCAAACTCACAAGGCTTACTTCGATGGTTTGAAGCTCTTTGGTTTGGTCGCTGTAGAGAATTTTTTCTCCCTTTGTCCATACAAACGCTGCAAAAACTCCACCGTAGAGCAAAGCCGTCACGACAAAAGAGCTAAAGTATCTATTCATACTGCGTAATAATGCCCAGATTTTTAAAATCACCCAATTTAATAAGGTCTAGCAAAAAGACAAATTCACTAAAAGCGACACTCTTATCGCAACTCATAGAGATAGGGGTCTCTTTGGGGTAGCTTTTGAGTTTTGAGGCTACATTCTCTTTGGCTACTTTTTCGTTGTTAAAAAAGATACGTTGCTCTTTGTCGATAGTAATCACAAGCTTATCAACTTTTTCGATTTTGGTAGCGCTTTTGGCTTTGGCTAAATCGACAGGGATATAGCCTTTGGCGACAAACGTAGCCGTTGTAAGCACGATTACGAGCAAAACAAGCATAATATCAATAAAAGGAACGACATTAATGGTGTCAAATTTTTTGATAGTCATTTCTATGTTCTCTTTTGGAGTAGTTCCCAGCGTGAGAGCAACACTTCAATCTTGCGTACCAAATGCGAATGAAAGAGTATAGCAGGAATAGCCACAAGCAGTCCCATTGCCGTAGCTTTGAGTGCCAATCCGAGTGAACTCATGATGATTTTGACATCAATATTGCCCGTATTTCCCATCTCCAAAAAGGTCAAAATAATACCCAATACCGTCCCTAGTAGCCCAATATAGGGAGCATTGGAGCCAAAAGAGGAGAGAATGGTAATGTTGTTGGTTAGTTCAATCTCTAGTTCTTGCTTGTGGAGGTAATGCTCAAGATTGATGCTACGAAAAAAGAGCAGTCGCTCAATATAAAACCATACCGTCAAAAAACTCATCAACCCCAGCACCCCAATGATGCCATAATCGACCATCTCTTTTAAAATCTCACTATCCATTATTGCCCTTTAAAAACTATTGCAAAACTTTATCCAAAAAGTATTAAAAGTGTGTTAAGAGCTGACCTTATGCACTTAAAAAATTACTCCATTGCAATAAGTAATCTAAGATTTATTTCTACTGTTTGAGCCGTAGGTTCGGCTTTAGCCGAACATTTAGAGGCTATTGAATGTTTTAAACTCAGGCTAAAGCCTAGGCTACGGATTCAAAGTCGTAATTTAAAATAGATTGCTTCGTGCTCTTTTGTTTGAATGCATTTTGTTAAACATAATACTCTATACTAACTAAATTATAAAAATACGTTTCTATTATTTTAGGAGAGTACCATGCTTAATCATCCCCTTGCTACCATCGAAAAAGCCAAAATTATCCTCTTTTTTATTTTGCTTCTTGCTACTTTCATCTTTGCGGTTATCCCCGTCATCGTCATTGCTCTCTCAACAAGTAGAATGCGACGCTACCAAAACTTCGCCCCTATGGACAGTGCAAGAGTTATCATAAGTATCTATTATGCCATCGTCATGATAGGTTTTGCCGTGGCAGGGACGCTCAATAGTCTCTATGTCAATGGCGATGAGGCGTTCTCTCTTTTTGTACTCTCAGCAATGGGTGGTGTGCTGTTGTTGCTTAGCAATATTCTCTATTTCAATACCCTCAAAAATCATCAAAATTGGATTGTAGTGTACGGCGTTTTTGTCGATGCGATAGATATAAATCCCTACGAGCCTTTGCCCATGGATGAGGAGACGAGGCAGAGATAGCGGTTTTTATATTTTGATGTTACGCACTTTAAAAATTACCCCTACGTTGCGAACCCTTTAGGGTGAAGCAATCTAAGATTTATCTCTACTTTTTTAGCCGAACAATTGGAGATTATGAAATACCCAAAACTCGGCTAAAGCCGAGGCTACAGATTTAAAGTCGTAATTTAAAATAGATTGCTTCGTGCCTCGCAATGACTAGCTTAAAAATGGTATGTTTGGCAAAGTGCGTAACATCAGTAAATCAAAAAATCCAACACACCGCCTTTGTCACGACAAAGCCTCCTACGACGAGCCAAACAAACATCGCTCCAGCACTGTAGAGCGGGGCTAGTCCCAAGCCTTTGAATTTGGCAAAAATCGTCCCCATGCCCAAAGCACTCATTGCCATGGTGAGCAAAAAGGTATCCATCTCGTTGATAATCTCCACAATGGAAATTGGCACAATGCCTAGCGAATTAAATCCAGCCACACCGATAAAATAGACCGCAAACCATGGAATGACCAAAGAGACTTTTTCGCCCTCTCCGCCCTCTTTTTGGGCAACGTAGCTTAGGTAGATACCCAAAAAAATGAGCATAGGCGCTATCATAATCACCCGTGTCATCTTGACAATCACCGCAGCGTTTGCCATCTCTTGCGAAGCATTGGGGATAGAGGCGGGGACAGCTACTACTTGAGCTACCTCATGAATCGTCCCACCCACATAGATACCAAACTCACTAGGATTAAGGTGTAAAAATCCCGATGAAGGCTCGATAATAGAGAGGTACAAAAAGGGATAGAGAAACATCGAAATCGTACCAAAAAGCACCACCATGGAGACAGCAATAGCGGCTTTGTGACCTTCTGATTTGAGTACAGGTTCTGTTGCCAAAACGGCGGCCGCTCCGCATACCGAAGCACCCGAAGCGGTGAGCATGGCGGTATCTTTTTCCATTTTGAAGACCTTGTATCCCAAATACGAACCCAATACAAAGGTGGTTGTTAGCATAATCACCGAGACCAAAAACCCCTCTATTCCTACATTGGCAATCTCTTGAAAGGTGATACGAAAACCGTAAAAGACAATCGCAAAACGCAATATTTTTTTGGCACTAAAGGTAATCCCTCCTTGCCACTCACTGGGAATATGGTTGTGAAGCGTATTGGCATAAAATATTCCCATGACAATACCAATAACAAGCGGTGAAACTCCCAATGCACTCACGCTTTTAATATCAGCTACCATAGTAGCAGCCGCTGCAAAAATAGCCACAAAGAGGATACCACTTAGCGTACCTCCACGATTTTCTTTTGAAAATGGCATAATTTTCCTTCAGTTTTTTTGATAAAAATTTCTAAATTATACTATTTTTTTGATATAATTCAAAATAAATTCAATTGAAAAGAATAATAAATGAAACTAACCTTAAGACAAATCGAAATATTTTTAAACGTCGTAGAGATTGGGCATCTTACCAAAGTCGCCAACGATATGAAGCTAAGCCAATCGGCGGTATCTATGTCGATTAAAGAGCTGGAGAATATCTTAGGACACCCTCTATTTGATAGAATCAACAAAAAACTTATTTTAAACGAGATGGGTAGGGCCTTTAAAAATGAAATAGCACCTTTGTACAAAAAAATCAGCGACATTGAGTATGAGTTTCAAAACTCCGTCAATCGAGGCATGATACGAGTGGGGGCGAGTACCACCATTGTCGATTACCTTATGCCACCCATCATTTGCAGCTACATGAACAACTACCCGCAAGTCAAAATATCGCTCAAAGAGGGAAACACCCAAGAGATAGCAGCACTTATCAAGAGCGGCAGTATTGATATAGGGTTTATTGAGGGATTTGTGGAAGATGTTGAGATTATCAAAGAGGTGATTGGGGTTGATGAACTCGTCGTAGTGAGTGCCGACGATGCTTTAACGCAAAACGAATATTATATCGATGAACTCTCCCAAAAACGATGGGTTCTTAGAGAAGAGGGGAGTGGGACACGGGATGTTTTTTTGAACTACATCAAAAATGACGCAAGTAACCTCAATATCTTTTTGGAGCTAGGTCACACCGAATCTATCAAAAGCATCTTACTCAACCACAAATGCCTCACGTGTATCTCCAAAATAGCTATCCAAAAAGAGCTGCACGATCACAAACTTCATCAACTAAAAATCAAAAAATTCAAATGCAAACGGGATTTGCTTATGATTTATCACAAAGACAAATACCACAGCGAACTCTTTGAAAAATTCGCCTATTTTGCCAAAAGCATGGTAAGCAATATGCTCGAAAATATTGACCAATAGAGATAGATGGGCGTTTGAAGCGCATAAACCGTCTGAACTCTTTTGCTCGCTCCACGACATATTCAGTTTATCGTTCGTACTGAGCTTGTCGAAGTACATCTTTTCATCAACTGTTTTGATTTTAGTATTTTTTGCTTCATACTCTGCCAATTTTTTTTCCAGCATTTGCACATTCATAACACTTGGATTTTTTTCAAGATTTATTAAAAAATCATTGATATTAGAGATATTTTTAAATCCCTCTGAATTGTAGGGTGGAGTATTATTTGGGGGAGTTTGTTTTTTAATCTCTGAAGATGTAGAGTTGTTTTCAGGAGACATAAAAAAAGTATTATAAATTTAACAGGCTAATCGGTTAGCTCCTCCTGTTACCAATCGTATCCATAAG
>DYMA01000062.1 GCA_020721815.1 Sulfurovum sp.
TGCCTTATCTTTTGCCGTATGAAGCGTGAAGTTGATAGGCTCGGTGAATACCTTAGTGCTTTGGGATTTGGCGTGGTAGCCCTACACGGTGATGTCGAGCAGATTCAAAGAGAGCAGATTGTGCGTGACTATCGTCGCTCCAAAGTCAAAATCATGATTGCTACTGATATTGTCGCACGTGGTATCGATATCAAAGACATAACGCACGTTTTTAATTATCATATCCCTTTTGACCCCCAAAGCTACGTGCATCGCATCGGACGAACGGGTAGAGCAGGGAAAAGCGGTCAAGCCATTACTCTGGTGACTACTGATGAGTTTAATGAACTCAAACGTATCAAAAAAGAGGTGGGGGCTAACATGAAGTTTTCCGTCATTGAGGGGAATGGATTGCTTAACGATGCACACTATCAAGATATTAGCCAAAAAGTACGGGGCTTTGCGATTGATGACAACGTCGATACCCTGTTGGAGTATATGCGAGATTGTAACCCCAGTGAACTCCTCAAAAGAGCTTTGTCCATCGTCATAGAACACGAAACACAAAAGGGTGATACAAACATTGGATACGACTACTCCAGTGTTGAAAATATGCTCAATCAGTTTGAGATAGAGAAAAAAGAGACCAAAAAGCCCAACGGACGAAAAAAAAGAGCATAAATGCAATATTTTATGTTGCTTCAAGCAAAGTATATGTAAAATTTTATTACAAAAGAATAACAAGAGGTTGTTACAATGGAAATAAATCTAGTCGCCGAGAGTATAAAGTTTATGGTGCTTGGTATGCTTATTGTATTGATTTTTCTACTGCTTTTGGTAGAGGTCATGAAATGGCAAGCCAAGCTCATCAATAAATATTTTCCTCAAAAAGCACCCACTACTCCGACTCCCAACATTTCACAAGATGAAGAGTCCAAACGCGTTGCAGCCATTATCGCTGCCGTTGCAGAGTTTAGAAAAAATCAAAAAAAGCAAGGTTAAATAGATGGCAAAAAAGTATATCGACGTAATGGATACAACCTTTAGGGATGGTTTTCAATCGGTCTTTGGAGGAAGAGTTCTTATGAATGACTTCCTTCCCGCAGTTGAAGCCGCCAAAAAAGCAGGAATAAACCACTTTGAGTTTGGTGGTGGTGCAAGATTTCAATCTCTATTTTTCTATCTTCAAGAGAATGCTTTTGAGATGATGGATCGTTTCCGAGAGATTGTAGGACCCGAAGTAAACCTTCAAGTACTCTCTCGTGGTATCAATACCGTCATGCTTGATACGGGTAGTCGAGAGATGATTGATCTTTTTGCCAAAATGTTCGCCAAACACGGCACAACAACCGTACGAAATTTTGATGCCCTCAACGATGTGCAAAACTTAATGTACTCTTCGGAGTGTGTCAAAAAATACGGCATGAACCATGAAGTAGTCGTAACGATGATGGATTTGCCTCCAGGATGCAAAGGGGCTCACGATGTCGCCTTTTATGAAAAAACGCTTCGTAATATTTTGGATAGCGGTATTGTATTTGATAGCGTTTGTTTCAAAGATGCCTCGGGGACTTCAAGCCCTCACAAAGTTTATGAGACGATTGCTATGGCACGTAAACTTTTGGGCGATGAAGTTCACTTAAGACTCCACACGCACGAAACAGCAGGTGTGAGTGTCGCAGCCTATCTAGCAGCTTTGGATGCAGGAGCAAACGGTATTGATATGGCAGCCTCTCCTGTAAGCGGCGGTACAAGCCAACCCGATATTTTGACAATGTTGCACGCCACCAAAGGCACCGATTACAATTTGGGTGATTTGCAACTCGATAAAATCCTAAAATACGAAGATGTGCTTAAAAATTGCCTCAAAGATTACATGGTGCCACCCGAAGCGACACAAGTATCTCCGCTCATTCCTTTCTCGCCTATGCCAGGAGGTGCTTTGACTGCCAATACCCAAATGATGCGTGATGCTGGAAACCTTGATAAATTTGATGAAGTGATTCGTGCTATGAAAGAGGTAGTCGAGCGAGGTGGATACGGTACATCCGTGACTCCTGTGAGCCAATTTTATTGGCAACAAGCTTACGCCAACGTAATGTTTGGACCATGGAAACAGATTGCTCCAGGATACGGTAAGATGGTACTGGGCTACTTTGGTAAAACTCCCGTAGAGGCCGATCATGAGATTATCAAGCTTGCCGCTGAGAAACTCAATTTGGAGCCTACAACCGAAAATCCTTTGAATATAGCCGATAGAGACGAGACAAAATCCATTGCTTATTGGACAAAAGTGCTTCAAGAGGAGAGTATTGAGACAAGTGAGGAGAATATCTTTATCGCTGCATCGTGCGATAAAAAAGGCATAGCGTTTTTGAAGGGCGAAGGTCCTTTGATGGTCAGAAAAAACAGTGAAAACAGTTCTAATGGAGAGATAGAGATGGCAGGAAATTATACAGTAGTCGTAGATGGTAAACAATACAGTGTTCAAGTAGCGCAGGGTGAGGGTTCAATTGAAGTCAAAGCAGCAACACCCACCGCAGCTCCAACCGCTCCAGTAGTTACACCCGTAGTAAGTGGCGGTATAGGTTCTATTGAGATTCACTCTCAAACACCAGGCAATGTATGGAAAATCGTGGCTAATCCAGGCGATAGCCTCAACGTAGGTGATAAAATTATGATTTTGGAATCAATGAAAATGGAGATTGATATTGTAGCCGAAATAGCAGGTAAACTTAAAACAATCAATGTCAATGTTAATGATGCTGTAACCGATGGTCAATTACTAGCAACAATGGAGTAAGCATGAGACTCAAACGATTGATATTATCTTGGCTCTTTATTTTGGCAATAACGACAGGTTTCGTGTATGCCTCTAGCACAGATAATCATGCTGCTCCATCGGATGCAACCGTAGAAGAAAAGGTTTACGAATCCAAAACGATACCGCAAATGCTTGTTTCGTTTTATCATACTACAGGACTTGAAGCCCTTATCTCCCCCAAAGAGGGAGTCAAAACAAGCGACGGCAAAGAGATGAGCCTTTTTGCTCAAAGCATGGGGCGTGTTATTATGTTTGGGGTTGTTTTTTTGCTCTTTTATCTAGCAATCGCCAAACAATTTGAACCGCTTTTGCTTTTGCCTATTGCTTTTGGAGGGCTTTTGGCCAATATCCCTATTGCTAATATGGCTGGGGATCACGGAATGCTAGGGATTATCTACAATATGGGTATCGCCAATGAGTTTTTTCCTTTGCTTATCTTTATGGGAGTAGGAGCGATGACCGATTTTGGGCCGCTTCTCTCCAATCCCAAAACCGCTCTATTGGGGGGTGCGGCTCAATTTGGTATCTTTGGCTCACTCGTAGGTGCTGCCATGCTATCAGAATATACGGGAATTTTTAATTTTACCCTTAAACAGTGTTCGGCTATTAGTATCATTGGAGGAGCAGATGGACCAACCTCTATCTTCATTGCTTCAGCTCTTGCTCCTGAACTTTTGGGGGCAATTGCGGTAGCAGCTTACTCTTATATGGCGTTGGTGCCCGTTATTCAACCCCCTATCATGAGAGCTTTAACCACCAAAGAGGAGCGCAGAATCGTCATGAAAACAACCCGTAAAGTACACCGACTAGAGAAGCTCTTTTTCCCTATCGTGGTTGTGATGATGACGGCTCTCTTTTTGCCCGATGCGGCTCCTTTGATTGGTGCTTTTGCATTGGGAAATTTTGCCAAAGAGTCTGGTGTAGTCGATAGACTCTCCAATGAGATGCAAAACTCACTTATTAATATTGTGACAATCTTCTTAGGGCTAGGGGTTGGTTCTACGTTGGCATCGGATAAATTTTTGGTTGTTGAGACGTTAGGTATCATGATTATTGGCTTGGTGGCTTTTGCGGCGGGAACGGCTGCGGGTGTCATTATGGCAAAAATTATGAACAAATTCTCCAAAGAACCCATCAACCCGCTTATAGGTGCAGCAGGAGTATCAGCCGTACCTATGGCAGCACGGGTTGTAAGTAAGGTGGGATCAGAAGAGAAACCAGGCAATGTCTTGTTGATGCATGCAATGGGACCCAATGTGGCAGGAGTTATCGGATCTGCCGTAGCAGCAGGTGTGTTGCTATCTATTTTTAATTAAAAAGAAGTTTACAATGAAAAGAATACCTAAAGGTCTTAATAAGCTAGGACTCAAAAATATTGGAGAAGTCTATTACAATCTTAACTACAGTGAGTTGCAAGCTCATGAGATAAATAAAGGAGAGTGCCAACTCTCTACTTCAGGTGCTGCAATATGTGACACAGGTATCTTTACAGGTCGAAGCCCCAAAGATAAATATTTTGTTGACCAACCAACCGCACGAAATAACCTTGCTTTGGGGGATGTTAATCGATTGATTGACAAAGAGATTTACGATGAGCTTTTGACTCTTAGTCTCGAACAGCTTTCCAATAAAGATATCTATATTGTTGATGCTTTTTGCGGTTCAAGCCCAAACAGTCGTCGCAAGGTACGATTTGTCTCTGAAATAGCATGGCAAGCACATTTTGTAAAAAATATGTTTATCCGTCCTACCAAAGAGGAGCTATTGGATTTTGAGCCAGATTTTACGGTCTATAATGCCTGTAAAACCACCAACCAAAACTACAAAAATCAGGGACTCCATTCGGATGTTTTTGTGGTCTTTGATATAGAGAACAACACCTCAATCATTGGCGGAACGTGGTATGGCGGAGAGATGAAAAAAGGTATCTTTTCGATGATGAACTACTGGCTACCGCTTGAAGGGCGACTGCCTATGCACTGTTCGGCCAATGTTGGCAAAGAGGGCGATGTGTGTCTCTTTTTTGGTCTAAGCGGTACAGGCAAAACAACCCTATCAACCGATCCCAATAGAGCCTTGATTGGAGACGATGAACACGGATGGGACGAAGAGGGTGTATTTAACTTTGAAGGCGGATGTTATGCCAAAGTCATTGAGCTTGATGAAGCAAGTGAGCCTGAAATCTTTAGAGCTATCAAAAAAAACGCACTGCTTGAAAATGTTGTGATTGATAGCGTTGGAAACGTTGATTATACCGACAACAGCAAGACTGAAAATACACGTGTATCTTATCCTATTGAGCATATCAAAAATTTTCAAAAAGGGCTTCAGGCAGGACATCCTCAAAACATCATCTTCCTTACAGCCGATGCTTTTGGAGTGTTGCCTCCCGTAAGCAAACTCACCAAACAACAAGCGATGTACTACTTTCTTAGTGGCTATACAGCAAAAGTTGCAGGAACTGAGCGTGGTATTACCGAGCCCGTAGCAACCTTTAGTGCTTGTTTTGGAGAGGCGTTTTTGCCACTCCATCCAACAATCTATGCTAAGCTATTGGGCGATAAGATTGATGAGCATCATGTTAATGTTTATTTGGTAAATACAGGCTGGACGGGTGGAAAATACGGCGTAGGGAAGCGTATGAGCATCAAAGATACCCGTGCGTGTATTGAGGGAATATTGAGTGGTTCGATTAACAACTCTGAGTTTGAAACGCTTGATGTTTTCAACCTAGCTATCCCCAAATCACTCAAAGGTGTCAAAGACTACAATGTTTTAAACCCTAGAAATACATGGGATAATAAAGAGGATTACGATAAGACGCTCAAAGAGTTGGCCAAAATGTTCCAAGAGAACTTCAAACGCTACCAAGACACAGGAAGCGAATTTGACCTTTACAGTGCTGGACCTATCATTGCCTAAAGTATCTTGACGTGACCGTTGTCAATACTATCACGCAACATAAGATGGTCAAAGCCTCTCCTGTCAATATAGAAGTTGTTTTTGACGGGGGTATTATGATTACCGAAACCAATCTTGAGGGTATTATTACCTATGCCAATAAGCGTTTTTTGGAGCTTACGGGCTACAGCGAAAAAGAGCTGATAGGTATGCCCCACTCCATCAATCGTCACCCCGATATGCCATCGATTCTCTTTAAAAATATGTGGAAGATTATCAAAGCCAATAGAATTTGGCGAGGATACCTTAAAAATATGACCAAAGATGGACGTTACTACTGGGTAATCGTATGGGTACAACCCAAATTTGATGAAACCAAAAATGTTATTGGTTATGCAGCAAGTCGAAAAGTACCCTATCGAGCCAAAATAGAGCAGATCCAAAAAGAGTATCTCTCATTGCCCAAAGAGGATCGAGAAAAAATCCCCTATCCTTACGGCAAAGAACTCATTTTTGGCTCTGATTATATCGCTTCCAAACATCTTGACCGTCACCTCAACGATCGCATCAACACCCTCTACAAAGACCCCTCCAAATCCGCCATTGCCAAAATCTACTTCAATGACCCTATATTGTGACAAAAGGTACTCTTTCGTAGTTTTTGATTATTTGCCTCTAAGCACATCCAATACATTGGTAGCGTAGCTTCCCTTGGGCAATGCAAAACTAAGCTCATAGTGTGCTTTCTCCTCGATATGTTTTCCCTCAACTTCATCTACAAAAATCCATGCGTAGCGTCGTCCCCCTTGGGTTTGCAACGCATGGTCATAAGAGGCCTCAAACTCTTTTGCCACCCCCGTGCTTCGATTGGACTTTTCACCGCTTAGCAATCCCGTGGGAGCTATGTCACGCTCCATAAAACGCTTGGCTTCATTCTCCAAATCTTCAAGCTCAAAGAGTCTGCCATGGGGATAGTGCATCATCAATTCACCCCTTAAGAGTTTGAAAAAGTGGGGTTGTTTTTTGGTATGTTCCAAAGAGCCTTTTTCGAGATGCATAATGTGCTCCACCTCCTCTTGCGTAAACTTTTCAAGCAAAAGCGAAAGCTCAATGCGTTTGGAGAGCCAATGGTTAAAAAGATAGCTTTGATAGGCATTTATCAGAAACTCTCGCTTGGTTTTGTCACGAATTTTGAGTTTTCCCTCCAGTATCGCTTTGCCCTCCTCCCAATTTTGTCCGCTGTTACCGAAGCGTTGAACGCCAAAGTAATTGGGTACACCAAAAGTCGCAATCCACTTAAGGGTCGATTCTATCTTATCTTTTTGCACTCCCAACACTTTTTTGAGACGAATATGAAAACGGTTGCCTTTGAGGTGTCCTAAGCGGATTTTGTTGTTGTGTACAAAAGTTTGGAGTACTTTAATTTGAGGATGCTCGAAGTTTTCAAGTTGCTCTTGGTGCTTTTTCAAAATAGAGAGGTGCTGAATCGTCATAGCGTTTTTATCTTTGAGTCCTGCATAGCCAATATCGCGCTTTTTGATACCCAAATGCGATGCCAAAACATCAAGCATCTCCCATGTGGTCATATCTTTTTTGCGAACTTTAAGAACGAGATGCTCCCCCTCACCGCTAAACTCGTAGAGTGCAATCTCTTCAACCATAAAATCCCTTGCAGTGGAGTTGAAGTGAAAATCATTTTGAACATTAAGGGGATAGAGCCAATTGTTTGTTTCTTGTTGCATGGAAACCTTTTTTGATGCCATTATAGCAAAAAGGAGCTACTATTTATCCCCAATAGACTATTTTTCTCATTACGAAGCTCCAGCTTCCTAATGCCCTATTGGACTCTAAAACCTCAATAAAATTACATACACAAAACCAACCATTAACCTCAAAAAACTATAATACCCCATGCGAAGTTGCAGATATAAAATATATGAACCAACACATCCACACTTTATTCTAGTGCTAGAGATTATGGTGATGCATCAGACCAATAGGCATTACGACGCTGGAGAGAGTGTGAAATAATAAACCCTTCGACTCTTCGACAAGCTCAGAGCTTAGGGTGAATGGATAGTGTAAAACCGTTCGTGCCCAGCTTGTTGAAGCACTTTTTTGGCAGTTATTTCACACTCTTTGGAGCTTCGTAGCGAGTAAGAGTAAAAACGGTACACTAAAATCAAAGATATAACCTAAGGAGCTGGTATGAAGTGGATACATCTGTTATTTTTGGCAAGTCTGATATTCTCCTCTGCAAATGCCAAGTGGCATCAACTCAAGAGACTTGATCAGTATCATCCCATCAAGGATTTCAACCTCAAAGAAGATATACTTTATATGGAGATTAGGAACTACGAAGCGTATCAAAAGGGTGGATTTCTAAAACCAAAAGACAAAAAGAGTTATGATGTACTCTTCAAAGCCTACCGTGTACCCCTTCAATCGCTTAGTTTGGCGACACAAAAGCAGTTCAAGGAGATGAATCCAATCGACTCTCATCTCGATACACTCCCTTTGGAAGACCCTATCCAAGGACTAGGATGTCACTCTATGCAAAACATCTTTCTAATCGACAACAAGTTCCGAATCTTTAGAATGGATGAAACCAAAGATATCTATCCCTATATTGACGGTATCGATACGGATGGAGAGCTACTGTTGATGCTTTGGCTGCATAGTCCAGTGATGCTCGATAGCATCTATACCCAATACGAGAGAACCAAAACAGGCTTTAAGACCACCATGGTCTCTGCAAACTACGATCATGAGAAGCAGGGTTGTTATGATAGCTACTACGGTGTGACACATGACAAGAATGGAAAAATTCTAAGTAAAAAATTGATAAAAATCAAAAAAAATCCTGATCCAAACTCCTGTACCTATGAAGTAATGGTTCCGCCGTGTAGCCAATAAGAGGATTATTCCATTATTCTCGCTCCACCTCTCCTAAGACCGTGAAAAAACCACCTTGCTCAAACCTTAAAAGGAGGAGGAGGTTTGCTTGTAACATCGGTTACAAAATATACCGTGTAGCATCCTCGTCTTTGACGATTTCGCCAATTTGTTGGCTTACGAGTGCTTCATCAATCTCGATAGCTTCGCCGTGGTGTCTATCGGCCTCGAAGCTAATCTCTTCAAGTACCTTTTCCATAATCGTATGCAATCTTCTTGCACCAATATCTTCGCTCTTCTCGTTGGCGATAAGAGCATATTTGGCTACGGCTCTTAGTGCCTCTTCTTTGAAAAGCAACGCCACGCCCTCAATGCCCATCAATAGCTTGTATTGTTGTACGATAGAGTTTTTGGGTTCGGTCAAGATGCGATAGAGCGTCTCTTCATCGAGGCAATCAAGCTCGACACGCAACGGAAAACGCCCTTGAAGTTCGGGGATAAGGTCACTGGGTTTGGAGAGATGAAAGGCCCCTGCGGCGATAAACAAAATATGATCGGTTTTGAGTACTCCCAATTTGGTATGGACATTCGATCCCTCTACGATAGGAAGCAAATCACGCTGCACTCCCTCTTTGCTTGGGTCTTGTCGACTGCTTACGCTTGAAACCGCTACCTTGTCAATCTCATCAATGAAGATAATCCCACCCATCTGTGCGCGTTCAAGTGCCTCTTTTTTGATACTCTCCTCATCAAGCAAATAGTGCGTCGCCTCTTGGGCTAAAATGGGTCTAGACTCTTTAACGGTCACCTCCTTTTTTTTGGGCTTGTTGAGTCCGCCCAGTACTTTGGAAATCGACTCTTGTACCTCAATGATGTGCATGGGCATGGCGTTATCACCAAAATCAAAAGCATCTTGAGTAATCTCCACATTGATTTTGAGATGGTCTAGCTCCCCTTTGGCGAGGCGTTCTTGCATCTTGGCAAAGCTTCGTTCGTAGTCGCTCTTTTTCTCCTCACTAGCACCCGTAGGCAGGGGTGGCAAAAGCTGTTCGATGATTTTGTTTTCGACATAGGCTTCAATTTTTTCTTCGTTGGCTTTGGTCATCTCCTCTTTGACAATGCCTATCGAAACCATTGCCAAATCCCTCACCATCGACTCCACATCACGTCCCACAAAGCCTACTTCGGTGTATTTACTCGCTTCGACTTTGATAAAAGGCAGACTCATTATAGAGGCGAGTCGTCTGGCAATCTCCGTCTTACCTACTCCCGTATCGCCTATCATCAAAATATTTTTGGGTACAATATCTTTTTGAATTTCAGGGGACAACTTCATGCGGCGGTAGCGATTACGCAAGGCTACAGCGATGGTCTTTTTGGCCTTTTCTTGTCCTATAACATACTTATCAAGATACTCTACAATCTCTTTAGGTGTCAAATTCTCCAACAAATCTTCCTTATAGCTCTAATATTTTAATGTTTTGATTGGTATAGATACACAGCTCACCCGCTATCATCAAGGACTCTTGCACAAGGCTTGTTTCATCCATCGTAGCGTGTTTTGCCAAAGCCCGTGCGGCCGATAGGGCGTAGTTGCCTCCGCTTCCAATGGCGGCTATTTGCCCATCTTCAGGCTCTACTACATCGCCATTACCCGAAAGGATAAAGATATGTTCACGGTTGAGTACTATCATCATCGCCTCTAATGAACGCAAATGTTTATCTTTTCGCCACTGTTTGGAAAACTCTATCACCGAGCGAAACAAATCGCCCTTTTTTTCATTGAGAATCCCCTCAAACATATCAAAAAGCGTAAAAGCATCCGCCGTGCTTCCTGCAAATCCTGCCAAAATTTTGCCATCAAAGAGTTTGCGAATCTTATTGGCATTGCCTTTGAGGATAGCATTCCCAAAGGTTACTTGCCCATCTCCGCCAATGACGGCTCTATTTTTGCCTTTGTAGCCCAGTATCGTCGTTGCCTCAAACACGACTACTCACTTACTACTTCAACACGAATATTGGCATGAATGCCGTGTCCTAGCTTGGCATCGACATCGTGAATACCCGTGGTTTTGATCGCTTTTTTGAGTTCGAGTGATTTTTTATCGATATCGATATTGTAAGCACTTTTGAGCTTCTCTACAATATCCTCTTTGCCCACGCTGCCTTGAATGCCAACAGGAGCTGCTTTTTTGGTAATCACAACGGTTATGTTTTCAAGTTGTTTTTTGTAGTTTTGAAACTGCTCTATCTCATCTTTGAGCATTTGAGCCTTTTGGGCTTCATCTACTTTCCACTGCTCAATTACTTCGGTGGTTGCGAGTTTTGCCAATCCCTTTTTGATCAAAAAGTTTTGGGCATAGCCATCTTTGACCTCTTTTATCTCTCCTGCGTTTCCTAGGGTTTTTACATCTTTTACCAGTAATACTTTCATTGTTTATCCTTTGTGTGCAAACATTTTAAAATCTAAAAACCTATTTTAGCAAAAGTTTAATGGTGATTGGTTGAACCCACCATTGAAACTTCACCAACAAGGCATTTAAACAAAATACTCATCGAGTATTGAGGGGAAAAGTGCCACACTCTTTTTGGCTTTGGCAATTTGGGGCTCAAATATCTCTTTGGAGCTAGGAAAACTCTCCATCAACTCTTGATAAATAGCGATTTTTTCGTTGATATGAGCTTCCATTGCTTCAAGCACCAACGTCATATTCTCTTTGCTCACGGCGTATTTCATAAGCAATTCAAACATCCGTTTGCGTGGATGAATCGCCATCGAATCCCCTGCTGCTAAGGCAATATCTTTGATATCCCATCGTGAGATATAGACCCCGCTTTGACTAGGAGGCATCAATTTGGCATAGAGTGCATGGGTATAATCGGGATAATCCCTAAGATCCTCTTGCTCCTGCGTGGCACAACTCCCATCGACACAGTTATCCCCCATTTTGAAGTTTTCAAACTCTCTTTTTAAATCTTCTATATTTCGTTGCATTTTAGTCCTTTATTATATTGTTTTGCACAAACTCTCTTAAAGCATTTAATGCTTCACTCTCAAAATCCCAATAAGTAGCTTCATATTTTCGATTCTCCTCTTTGGAGTTTTTCATACCGTAGTATATTCTAAAATAGTTGAACACGAGTGATTTATCCTCTTCTAATTCATTAGACCACTGTGAATGTATATTTTTTGTACACTCAATATAAGCTTGATAACACCCTTGAGAAGGATTGTATTTCTCCTCTTTTTTAATTTGCAACGAATCTTCCCGTCAAATTACCCATCAAAAGCCCTTTCTATGGGGAATG
>DYMA01000063.1 GCA_020721815.1 Sulfurovum sp.
GGGGGGTGAGTGGTTACAAAAATATAAATCTAAGCACTGGATTATTTGTTTCACTTTTTAAGGTGAAAAAGTTTAGTAACAATAAAATCAAACCCTAAAATAACCAAAAGAGGAGAACCAAAAATGCCAACCATTAAAACCATTTTCACCCTCCTCCTTTTCACCCTAATCCTTCACGCAAATATCCCACACACAACCACCACCTACCCAGACAACACAACCCTAGAAGAACCCAAAAACATCTCTGGACTCCCTATCAAAAAGATAGATGAAAAAGGCAATGAGACAAGCTATGGGTATGACACAAGTAGAGATATCCCACTCCTCAACCAAGTCACCTTACCAAACAGTGCTACCACCACTTACGGCTACGATAGCCAAAACAAAAAAGTAGCACAAACAGATGCCAAAGGGAGAACTACAAGCTGGAACTATACAGAGCTAGGGGAACTAAACACCGAAACCCTCCCATTAGGTCAAACCAAAACATTCAACTATGATGTGTACGGCAAACAAACAGAGATTAAGGATTATGCCTCCAAGGTACAAAAGTTCATCTACGATAGCAATGACAAACTCGTACGCATAGAGAAAATAGGGGTCAGGTGACAATAACAACTCACTTTCTCCCTCTCTTTATAATCCCAAAGACTGCTTGTTTCTCGTTTCACACTCTCGGGAGAGGTGGAACGAGAAAAAGTCAATAGAAATTACTCTATTGGAGCAATCAAAGACAAATTCATCTATCTCCTACTCACAAACGGAGATGTTGAGCTGTTTTTCAAACAAATAGAGAAGAAGTTAAAAAAGGGCGTAACCAATACCTAAAAACGCTTCACATAGCCGTGACAATAGGGTTGTGTGTTGTGTTTTTGGTAGTAGTCTTGATGGTTTGAATCGGCTTTGGTGAAGGGTTGGAGGGGGAGGAGTTTGGTAGTTACTTCGTATCCTCGATTTTTTAAAATATCAATGAGTTTTTGGGCTATCTCTTTCTCCTCTTCGTTGTTGTAGAAGATGACTGAGGTGTATTGGTAGCCGATATCGGGTCCTTGTCGCTCTTTTTGAGTGGGGTCGTGAATCTCAAAAAATACCTTAGCAATCTCTCCAAAGGCAATAGCATCGGGGTCGTAACGCACCTCTACCACCTCAATCTCGCCTTGATTGTCGTAGCTTACCTCTTTGTAGCTGGGATTTTCTCTCTTGCCACCCATGAAGCCCGAAACGACTTCCTCTACCCCTTTGAGCTTTTCCAAATAGTACTCCACACCCCAAAAGCACCCACCACCAAAATAGGCTTTGGCTTCTTTGGTGCTATGGGCATCGGGCTTGAAAACCATTGCGATAGAGTTTACACAGTGGCGAGTATCTTTGGGTGTGAGCCTTTCACCTTCAAAAACATGCCCCAAATGTGCCTTGCAATTGGCACAAATTATCTCGGTACGATACCCATCGGCATCTTTTTGTCGTACAATAGCCCCCTTAAACGCATCATCAAAGCTAGGCCATCCGCAAGTAGAATGAAACTTATCTTCACTTCTAAAGAGCAACGCATCGCAATTTTTGCAATGATATGCCCCTTTTTGAAAAAAGTTGTAGTATTTACCTACAAAAGGTTTTTGGGTCGCTTTGTCAAAGAGTACGGTTTTTTCTTCGTCCGTGAGGTTGGGGTTTACCACTTTGGCTTCTCCCCATATTAGGGTGGTTAAAATAACAATAACTATCCATTTCATCAATCGTTGCGGTTTCATTTGCATCCTTTTTGTGCCATTGTAGCTTATTTGGGATTAATAGCTGCAAAACTCTACTCAAAGGATTTTTTTGTATAATCAAATGTTCAAAAAGGAGTCTGTATCAATGAAACGAAGAGTTTTTTTACTCGCAACGCTTGTACTATTGGGGGTCAAATCTTTTGGGAGTGGTTTGCCCAATCATAGGGTTTTGGTGGCTACTTTGGAGCATCTTTTTCCTACTACTTCACGCTTTGTGGGGGCTAGGGCTTTGGGATTTTGGGGCTATTTGCAATTTGTCATGAGGCATCCGAGTTTCTCTAAGGAAGATTTAATTTTTTTATTTGATGGGGCCAAACGACTCGCAGACGAGTATCCACTTTTTTTAATCTATGCTCCACCCCAAAAAGAGATGGTTTTACGAGCCTTTGAAGAGACTTTAGAGGGTCAAGAGTGGCTTAGCCGACTCCTTTATTATGGGCTTGAAGCGATGCTGGGCGATCCTATTTATGGAGGAAATACCCAAATGCAAGGGTGGAGAAATTTCGCCCACACTCCTCCGCAACCCATGGCAAAGACTCCTTTTGGCAAAGCCCGTGGTTGATGTGTGCATTATCGGAAGCGGTGCGGGTGCGGGGCCTATCGCTTATGAGCTAAGTCGTGCGGGAAAAAAGGTCGTCGTGCTTGAAAAAGGGGAGTATTACAAACGCAGCGATTTTTCCAAAGATGAGATAGCCTATACCAAACGCAGCATCATTACCCCCAATCGCTCCAAAGAGTTTCATACGGTGCTACAAGAGGGGCAAGAGTACCCTACGACGCATACCCATTGGAACTTTTGGAACGGCACTATCGTAGGGGGATCGAGCAACTTTATGAGCGGTTTTTTTCATCGTCTCCACCCCGATGATTTTCGACTCTATTCCAAATTTGGAGCGATTGAGGGGGCTAATATCGTCGATTGGGCGATAGATTACAGCGATTTGGCTCCCTATTACGACATCGTAGAGCGTATCGTGGGGGTAAGTGGAGTCTATCAAAACGCCCCTTTTGAACCTCCTCGCAAACACCCCCATTTCCCCTATCCTCCCACCCAAGAGCATCCTATTGTTCACCTTATTGATAATGTAGCCCAAAAAATAGGCATGCAAACGCTTGTGACTCCCAGAGCCATTCTCACGCACGATACGCCCACACGAAACAAGTGCTACTACTCCAACTATTGCGGCAGTTACGGTTGCAGCAGCGGTGCAAAAGGAAGCGCACTCGAAGCCCTCCTAACCCCCGCACTGCAAACGGGTAATCTCACCATCATTGCCAACGCGCATGTCCTCAAACTCCACGAACAAAAGGGCAAAGTTGCCTATGTGAGCTATATGGATAACGATTTAAATCTCAAACGCACCCTCAAAGCCAAGGTTTTTGTAGTCGCCGCACAAGCTATCGAGAGTGCAAGACTGTTGCTCAACTCCGCTTCCTCTAACTTCCCCAACGGTCTAGCCAACAACAGCGGACAAGTAGGTAAAAATCTGCTCTTTAGCGGTGGAGGTACATTGGAGGGGACGCTCACCCAAAAGCAGTGTGATCTAAAGCAATTGATGGTAGAGGGGCTTTTTGTCAATCGGGTTATCAAGGATTTTTACGCTATGGACAATCAAAAGGGAGGGATTATGGAGCTTCACCTCGAACACGCCAACCCCATTCGCAAAGCCTACAAGAGCATTTGGCACGACAACAAACTCCTCTGGGGAGAAGCTCTCTACGATAGGCTCTACCGCAGATTTAACCACGAAAAAAAGCTCACGCTTGAAATTTTTAACGATTGGTTGCCCCATGATGGATGCTACGTCACACTTGATACCAAGCGTCACGATTGCTATGGCATGCCCGTCGCCAAAGTAGCCATCGCCTCACACCCCCACAACGAAAAGATAGGCAATCGCCTCGCCCTTGAAGCGATGAAATTTTTTAAAGCGTTGGGAGTAACCCAAATCGAGGGGGCTATCACTCCCAATCCCCCCTCCAATCTTCAAGCGGGTGGTTGTCGCTTCGGCAATGACCCCAAAAGCTCCGTATTGGACAAACAGTGCAAAAGCCATGAGGTGGATAATCTCTACGTCACCGATGGAAGCTTTATGCCCACAGGCGGTTCACTCCCCTACACCTTTAGCATCTACGCCAATAGCTTTAGAGTAGCCCAACACCTAAAAGCGATACTTTAATCTCGTGCCAAGCGTTGGATTGTAACGCAAATTTGGATAAAATATAAAAAGTATGTGACTATTTAAAAAATCAATTGTATCTAGGCTAAGTATTGATAAGGTGGAGAGTGTGTGAAGATGGGAAAAAACATAACTGATGTTACGCACTTTTATCGGAAGTGGGACTTTAGTCCCACAAAAAGCCAAGATTTGGTTGTCATTAGTATCAAAACCAATAAGTGGGACTGAAGTCCCACCTCCGAAATGCCATTTCATCTGCATATTTTACAAATAGAGTGCAGGTGCGTAAGGTCAGTTACTTGTATTCTCACCAAATTACAAGAACTCACACTAGAAGAGCTTTCAACCAATAGAGATTTACAAACCAAACTAAAGGAGGTAGAGGGTATGTTACGAGATATGAAACTCGAAGAGTTACCAAGTTATCAAATAGCCATTGAGAGAAATAGGGATAAGTGGGTTTCGCAGGGGATTATCAATACGGCTATCAAAATGATAACCAAATTTAAACTCTCTATCGAAGAGGTGGCAACAGAGCTTAATATCTCTATCGATGAACTTAAAAAGCATTTGGATAAATCGTAGGTTAGTAGGTTCGGCTTTAGCCGAACATTTGGAGGCTTGAATGCTTTAAACTCGGCTAAAGCCGAGGTTACAGAGTCATTGCTAAAATTTGAGCCTTTTGATTCTAAAAGAGTTTAAAACCACGATTAATGAGCTCAAACTCATCGACAAAGCAGCAATAAGAGGAGTAACGTATCCCATTACAGCAATAGGAATGGTGATAATGTTGTAAACAATGGAGAGGGTTAAGTTCTCTTTGACTCCTCTAAAGGTACGATGGGATATTAAAAAGGCTTCGTAGAGACTTTTGGGGCTATCGTCTAAAAGAACGACATCGCTTACATCGATAGAGATATCCGCTCCGCTTCCCATGGCAATAGCCATATCGCTACGAGCCAACGCAATGGTGTCGTTGATCCCATCTCCTGCCATTACGACAATATGCCCCTCTTTGTGAAAGCTATCAATCATGGCGGCTTTGTCTTGCGGTAGCAACCTAGAGTAGTATTCATCAATGCCTACTTGTTGGGCTATGGCTTTGGCACTTTGGTCATGGTCACCTGTGAGCATGATGACTTTGAGACCGAGTTTTTTGATGTTGGCTATCGATTGGAGTGCCTCGGGGCGGATTTGGTCTTGAAGTTCATAATAAGCAACCACCTCACTATCAATAGCAAAAGCAAAGAGGGAGTAGGGAGTATCAACGGCAAACTCAATACCCTTTTCAATCAAAAATTCACGATTTCCCCCTATAAGCCTTTGCCCCAAATAGGTAGCTTCAAGCCCTTTTGCTTCGATGCTTTTGATGTCGCTTAGGCTCAATTCATCCATCTTGCCCATAAAATTGACCACACCTTTGCTAATAGGATGCAGTGAGGTACTCACAAGAGCATAGAGGAGTCGTTTATCAAAATCTTTGACAAGCGTCTCGTGCAAGACAGAGGGTTTGCCTTGTGTAATCGTTCCTGTCTTATCGAGTGCCAAAAGGGTGGCTTTTGCCATTGTTTCGAGATAGGAAGCCTCTTTAAAAAGTACCCCTCGTTTGGCGCTTACTCCTATACCAATAAGCGTGGACATGGGGGTAGCCAAACCCAAAGCACACGGACAAGCAATCACAATCACCGAAATAGCCACTATCAAAGCCTCTTCAAAACCGCTCAACCACCCATACCACACCCCAAACGTAACGGTAGCGATAAGTAAAATAATGGTCGAAAAGTAGCCTGATATTTCATTGGCGAGTTGTTCGATTTTGGGTTTTTTGGTGATAGACTCTTCGAGTAGTGTAATAATAGAACTAAGAAGCGATTGCGAAGCCTTTTTGGTAGCCTCGTAGCGAATGACTGAATCTAGGCAGATCGAACCGCTCAAAATAGTATCGCCTTGCTTTTTGAAAACAGGTTCGCTCTCTCCGCTTAATGAACTCTCATCAAAAGAGCCTTGACCGTGGATAAGTTTGCCATCTATCACCACCTTTTCACCCGATTTGACTTCGATAATATCGCCAATCTCTATCGATTCAACGCTTACCAATGATTTTTCATTGCCGTAAATGAGTGTCACCTCGGTGGGTGTTGAACCCATAAGGGTATCGAGGGTATCGACGGCTTGTTTTTTGCTAAGAACCTCAAGGTATTTGCCTACCAATACAAAGGTGATAATCATCACAACCGATTCAAAATAGGTCTCTCCCGTGCGGGTAACCATCGCATAAATCGAATAGAGATAGGCAAGAAGCGCACCCGAAGCGACAAGCAAATCCATATTGACGTGTCTGTTTTTGATACCGTAGTAGGCTCCACGAAAAAATATCCATCCGCTGTAAAAAAGCACAGGAGTAGCCAAAATAAACTCAGCTACGTTTAAAATATCTTTAAATCGTTGCTCTATTCCTGTAAAATATCCCGCATATTGAGCGATGGCTATCCACATAATGTTCATTGAACCAAAGACTGCCATAAGGATACGACTGTAGTAGTCTCGTTTGGTTTGGTTGGCTCTCTCTTCTTGAAGCGCTGGATCGTAGGGGTAGGCATTGTAGCCAATGGAGCGGATGATTTCGATGATTTGTGAGAGTTTGATGGTGCTAGGGTCCCATACCACTTTGGCTTTGTTGTTGCTGTAGTTGATAGTCGCTTCTATAATCCCCTCTTGTTTGTGCAGTACTTTTTCATTGAGCCAGACACAAGCAGCACAGTGAATCCCTTCGATAATGAGATGGATTTGCTTATCTCCCTCGCTCGTGCTTTTGACGTATTTGCGTTCAAAGCCCTCCAAATCAAACTTTTCAAGCTCATGGTCGATGGAGGATACGGGGGCTAAAGCCTTGTCGCCCAATTTGGCATAAAAACTCCCCAAACCCTCATTTTGCAAGAGATGATAGACCCCTTGACACCCTTTGCAACAAAAATGGAGAGGATTGTTTGCATCCCCATCTTCAATCATGACGCTCTCATCAAACTCCAAATTGCAGTGTGAACATTTAAACCGTGCCATTTATCTCCTAAAATTTAACAATTTTTAGCGTTTTTAAACTCCGCTACTTCGCTCTCTACCATAGCATCAATCATACGAATATAAAGATCGTTGATAAGATTGGGGGAGAGGTCAAGCGCAATGGCTTGTTGTCGTACTTTGGAGATTATATACTGGATACGTTCATCGGATTTGATCTCATCGACAGAAGTTTTGAAGTGGGCGATTTGCTTGATGTAGGCGTTTCGCTGGGCAATGAGTCCAACAATCTCTTCATCAAGCTTATCAATCTCACCTCTTGCCTCTTCTAAACTTTGACACTTTTTCATAGAGAATCCTTTAAAATGTTTTTACTATTATATCAGATTTTTGGGGTTTCCTATTGATATAACTGCAGTTGTCTTGTGATCTCTTGATATTTTTCTTTTTGTTTGGCATCCTCTACGTTGCTGCCTATGTCGTCGAAGTAGTAGCGGATAACAGCACCCAATATCTTTTGCATATCACGCTTGGGACGCAATGATTCTGAAGTCTCTTTTGAGCGCATATAGCGGTTGTGTGTCAATTGAAGGTGCTTTGCGGCGACAAGGCGAACCCTCCAGAGTGCTTTGCGTTGTTTTAAAATATCTTTTTTGTAGAGCTTGGTCGTCTCGATGAATATTTTTTGGACTTTGAGACTATCGATATAGAGTTCTCTATCCTCTTGGGTTTGTTTGCTTTTGATTGTATCCTCTTTGTAGGCATTGATCTTTTGTTTAAGCAAGGCGTTGAGATGCGGGATATAGACTTCGTCAATCCTCTCTTGGTGACGCTTTTGGAGATAGAGTATAAATTCAAAAACAATGCGATTGGTGTTGTAGTAGTGCAGCGTTTTATCGAGTCGATACTTATGCTCCATCGTCTCTTTTTTGACTTTTCCCATCGCCTTTTGAAGCATATTCATCACAATGGCGGCCTCGTAGAGAAAATCAAAATCAATACGATTTTTGAGCAATACAAACTCCTCTTGAGACAATAAAATGCCTAGATTATAATAATAGGCGTGTATCTGTTCTTCAACGTACTCTCTATTTTTTGTTTCGAGCTTTATCTCCTCTTCGAGGGCTTTTATCTTCTCTTTGTAGCCCGATACGGTCGTGGAGAGGTAGCTCTCTTTGGGGGCGGTTTTCATATCGACTTCATAGGCTTGGATTTGGACAACATCTTCTTGGATAATCTCTTTGATTTCGTTGATACGCTCTTGATGCTCATCGATTCGCCCATCTTTCATATCTTCAATAATCTCATCAAAAATAGCCTCAAGCTCATCCCAAAGTGAGGCTTTTTTGTCCCAAAAGAAGCTCGGTTCTCCTGCGTTGTCTATCTCGATATACTTCTCTATGGCTTGATTGAGTTGCTCTTGTATATCCTCCCAATTGGCTTGAAAATACTCCTTTAAAAAACGCTCTTCAAGCTCTTTGGGATTTGTGGTGTTGCTTTCGTGTTGGCTTGTGTTGTCTTCATCGCCAAAAGAGGGTACTACTTCAATATCGGTTGTAAGATAGATATAAATAACAATAGAGAGAAGCGTAAAGAGCAAAACAAGCAAAGAGATTAAAAATTTCATTCACACCCCAAATCGTTTGGTAAATTGTACTATTTTACTATAAAAAAATAAGAGTTTTAATATCAAAAGGGTAAAATTTTAAAAAAGACCCAAAAGATCAAAGGAAATTTAATGGCAACTTATGTTTTTGGACATACTACCCCCGATTTGGACTCTATTGTAGGAGCTATTTCACTTAGCTACCTTCGCAACCAATTAGGCTTACAAAGCATCGCCTCACGTCAAGGAGTGCTCAATCTTGAGAGTCAATTCGTACTCGAAAAATTTGGTTTTGATGCCCCTATTCTCAAAACAAGCTACGCAGGTGAAGAGGTTTACCTCGTCGATTTTTCAGACAAAGCACAAGCCCCAGTCGATATTATGGAGGCTACCATCGTCGGTATTGCTGACCATCACAAACTCGGAGACCTCACCACCTCTACGCCTCTTGAGATGTGGGTACGCCCTATTGGGTGTTCCAATACCGTCATTAAGCAGATGTTTGACTACTACGGCGTAGCCATTCCTCAAAATATCGCCTCCATTATGGTGTGTGCCATTTTGAGCGATACGGTGATTTTCAAATCCCCTACCTGCACCAAAGAGGATACCAAAGCGGTCAAAGAGTTGGCAAAAATTGCAGGTATTGAGGAGTACAAAGCTTTGGGGATGGAGCTTTTTAACGTCAAATCCAATCTTACGGGAGCTACGCCTAGAGAGCTTATCTTGAGAGATTTCAAAGATTTTGATATGAGTGGCAACACAATAGGCATTGGGCAACTCGAAGTGGTTGATTTAACGCTTTTTGATACCCTAAAAGAGGAGCTTCATGCTACACTCTCACAAATGCAAGAGGATAGAGAGGCTATCATGGTACTCCTTACCGACATCATCTTGGAGGGTTCGCAACTGCTTGTATGTGCCAACGACAACACCAAAATCGAAAAAGCATTCCATACCACCTTGCACAACAACGAAGCGTGGCTCAAAGGAGTCATGAGCCGCAAAAAGCAAATCGTTCCCTTTTTGGAAGAGGCTTATAAATAGCCCTCCGCCCTATCTACCCAAAAGTCTCGCTACCTCTTTGGCGTGGTAGGAGATGATAATATCCGCCCCTGCACGTTTGAAACTCGTCATCGTCTCCATCAAAACTCTATCGTAATCCACAAGTCCCATCTTTCCAGCTAGTTTGAGCATCGCATACTCTCCCGATACATTATAGACCGCCAAAGGCAAATGGGTATTGTCTTTAATATCTTTAACCACATCAAGATAGGCAAGAGCGGGTTTGACCATCAAAATATCCGCCCCCTCTTCTTCATCGGTAAGACTCTCATGCAATGCTTCACGCCCATTAGCAGGATTCATTTGGTAGCTTTTTCGATCGCCATAGCTTGGCATTGACTCCGCAACATCTCGAAAGGGCCCATAGTACGCCGAAGCAAATTTGGTCGAGTAGCTCATAATGGGCAAGTTTACATATCCCGCCTCATCAAGTCCTTGTCGCAGTGTGGCAATGATACCATCCATCATGCCTGAAGGAGCTATCATATCGACTCCTGCTTTGGCGTGTACGAGGGCTTGGGCTATGGAATTTTGAAGTGTAATATCGTTATCGACGCTTTGTTCTACGGGATTCATCACACCGCAATGCCCGTGATCGGTGTATTCGCAAAAGCACAAATCACTCACGACAAACATATCGGGATGAGCCGCTTTGATAGCTTTGATTGCCCTTGCGATAATGCCATGGTCACACAAAGCATCGCTTCCTACGCTATCTTTTAACGCGGGGATACCAAAAAGAATAATCGAATAGATACCCAGTTTTTTAAGCTCCCCACACTCCTCAATAGCTGCATCAATACTCATTTGAAACACATCGGGCATAGAGGCTACTTCGTTTTTGATTCCCTCTCCAGAGCGTACAAAGAGCGGATAGATGAAATCCTCTACTCTTACACGGTTCTCTTGTACCATCTCTCTAAGCGTTGGATTGAGTCTTCGTCTTCTAAATCGTCTAAACATTGTGCATTCCTAAAAATATTTTGAGTATTGTAGCACGATAAAACTATTATCTGACCTTACGCACCCGCACTCTATTTGCAAAATACGCAGATGGAGTGGTCAGTAATATAACTTCATAGGGAGTTAAAGGGTTTTTATCCAAAGAGATAGTCAATGATATAGAACTTGGAATAGATAATAAAATTCCTTTGTGGTTGTTTGGGTTTATCTACTGATGTTACGCACTTTGCCTATCAAATCATTTTTGAGTTAGTCATTGCGAAGCACGAAGCAATCTATTTTAAATTTGTAGCCTCGGCTTTAGCCGAGTTTAAAGCATTGAATAGCCTCTAATTGTTCGGCTAAAGCCGAACCTACAGCTAAAAAGTAGAAATAAATTTTAGATTCAATTCTCATGATACAACAATCTCCTCCATTTTAAACTCAACCAATTTCAGCGAGAATAGCTGCAAAAGAGTGCTTCTAAGCTCAAATCCAAAGGCTTTTGGATATACTAAAGTTTAAGGTTTAGATAGAAGTTATCTAAGGCTTTTTTTTACAGAAGGTACTACATGACATTTAATGCGTTTGATTTTCACAGTGATATCGAAAAAGGTATCAAAGTCGCTGGGTTTAGAGAACCTAGCCCAATTCAAGCCATGTCGATACCCATTATTGAGCAAAACCAAGATATGGTGGGTCAAGCCCACACAGGTACAGGCAAAACCGCAGCGTTTGGTTTGCCTATTCTAAATAAAATCGCAAAGGGTGAGATTGAGAGAGCCTTAATATTGGCTCCTACACGAGAGCTAACCACACAAATTAGCGATGAACTCTACCATTTGGGACGTTTTGCGGGTATTAAGACATTGGCCGTTTATGGAGGTGTGGGTTATGGCAGACAAATTGCCCTTATTCACAAGGGAGTACCCATCGTGGTCTCCACACCAGGCAGACTCAAAGATCTCTACCAAAAAGGCAAAATTGATACCTTTAATCCCGAAATTGTCGTACTTGATGAAGCCGATAAGATGCTGGATATGGGATTTTTGGACGATATTAAGGAGATTTTTAACTACATCCCTCAAAATCGCCAAACTCTCCTCTTTTCGGCTACTATGCCCGATGAAATCAAAGATTTGGCTAGTATGCTGTTGTATCATCCTGAGTATATTTCAGTTATTAGCGACGAGGATGAGACGACCAACAACGACATTGAACAACGCTACTACGTCATCAATGAAAACCAGCGAGACGATGCAATTGTCAATCTATTGGAGAGCGAAAACTACGACAAATGCCTT
>DYMA01000064.1 GCA_020721815.1 Sulfurovum sp.
CTAAAACCCCCTTCTTTTAAATCCCTCATTTGCTTTAGACGTTTGGCAATGCCAAGCCTACGGTTATTTTATGCTATAATTAAATCAAAAAGGGGTCTATTATGTCTGAAGCAATTATCACAATGAATCCTACTATCCGTTCAGGTAAGCCTTGTATTCGTAATTTACGCATTAGCGTCTATGATATTCTCAATATGTTGGCTTCGGGCATGAGCTATGAGGAGATATTAGAAGATTATCCAAAGCTTACACAACAAGACATTTTAGCATCGCTTCAATACGCAGCCGATAGAGAACATAGAACTACACTGGTAAAAATCAGTGCATAAGCTTCTTTTTGATAACAATATCTCGCACCGTGTTGTAGCACAAATTGCAGATATTTTTCCTAATGCTAATCATGTAATGCTTGAAAACCTTGATGAATCAAAAAGTGCTAGTTTAGAGTTATAAATAAATTAAGCCCAACAGACCAAAAAAACTGTTGGAAGTGTGATAGCTTTGATGCTTTGCAAACAATCCCCAAACTTACGCCCAAGATGGACTACTATCTGGTTTTATGTGACTATTTTAGCATAATTGGATTAAAACTTAGTCAGAATCGGGAGACTACCGATGGATTGAATCTATCAAATCAAATATTTTTCATTGATTTATTTGTAAAAACTCGTTATAATTAAACCAACAGAAATGTTGCTTACCGTGAAACGGGGTTACGATGCAGAGCGTTTAGTAAGCCCATGAAGGCTAAATACTGTTATCGTCTCGTTTCCACTTTATATACCTTTTCGATAAAAGGTTACAATCCACAAATTTTTTTCATTCTGCTTGAGTACCAATCGAAGCTCTTTATTGCTTTTGAGGTGCATATAGACCTCTAGCCCTTCATTGTTTACGCCCTCATTAACCAACTTGATACCCAGTGCAATAGGCTCAACGATATTAACTATATCCATAGCTTCCAAATCATTTCTCTCGTTCCCATCGTCCTCGACGGGAATGCGTACTTAACTTACAAATTCAAAAACAATTCTTCTACTTCAAAAACTCACAAATATCAACTTCAATATCTCCGAAATTTTTCCCTCCTTACAAAACTCCAGCTTCGACGATGCTCTATTGGTGGTTTGAACTTTAATAGAACTCTATACCCCTTTTTGTAGGTTTGGCACGGCCAAACGACAAGAACTATTGTATAGGGTTTAAAAGTTTACAATCTCAAAAGATGGTTTTGCTAAAACCCCCTTCTTTTAAATCCCTCATTTGCTTTAGACGTTTGGCAATGCCAAACCTACGGTTATTTTATGCTATAATTAAATGATTCCTCCTAAAAAACCATAAGTACCCCCTCTATCTAAATCCTTAAACTTAGAATTAACCAAAGCAAAATCCAACTTCCCAGTGAGCAGATAGACAATAATCTTGTAGTTTTTAAATCTCTTGTACCCTCTAGCTTTTGCTTTGGTGGCTCGCTCACTACATCTCCTCAACCAATACCTCAATGGTTTGCATTTGGGAGCGTTGGTCGAGGCAGCGGATGGTGTGTCGTCCCTCATTTAGATACTCAAATAGGGGTGTTTTGGAGGTGGCTTGAAGCGGTGGACGGTTGTCGATAAGCCAATAGATGGTGGTGTTGGTATCGAAGGAGTAGCACTCAAACTTCATCTTTTTGAGTTCATCGGGGAGTGCTTTGTGGTGGATGTAGTGGGCGTTGGGGATAGGTGAGGTGATGAGGGGTTTGTAGGTACTCCACTCCTTGTAGCAACTGTGCCTTTGAAGCTCCTCCATAGAGCCAATAGTACCACTCTCCATCATTTTGGCAAGTACCTCAGGACGCAACAAAGCACAAGGAGTTTGGAGCTTGACTCCCTTGATGATACTATCTTCGATGAAGCTTTTGCACTCTCCTAACGTGATAACATCTTGACAGATTTTTTGCTTTTGGATGGTGGAGGGTTGAGTAAACCAACTCGTGTCGTTGAGGAGTTTAAAGATTTTGATGACCATAGGAGAGGCGATGCGTATGCCTGTGGGCTTTTGGGCGGTATCGACTTGGAGGGTGCGATCAAAATTGCCATACCACATCGCTACGGTATAGTTTGGCGTATAACCCACCGTGAGCAAATCTTTGGCATGTGCCGACGTACCTGTTTTAAAAGCGATACGATTAAGCCCCTCGATATACTCCCATGAAGCCCCAAAATGGAGGCGTGGGACATCGGAAAGTATTTGAGAGACAAGGTAGCTAGAAGATGGAGTAAGCAAAGCGATAGGTTTGGAGGCGTGAACGTGACGCAAATAGGAGGCTTCTCGATAGACTCCCCCATTGGCAAGAGCGGCGTAGAGCTGGGCTAGTTCGAGCAGTGTGATGCCACTACCCCCTAGTACAATAGAGCTACCGTAGTGGTGTTTGCTCTTATCGATGGAGCGTAGGTGTGCTTTTTTGAGCAGATGGTAGAGTGAGCGTTCGCCCAAAACCTTGTCAAGCTCTACGGCTACGGTATTGATAGAGTATTGCAAAGCCTCCGAGGCACTCATGACTCCCGTGAAGCGTTTGGAGTAGTTTTGAGGTGCATATCCCCAAATCGAGATGGAAATATCATAAAGGTTTTTGAGCGGTGTAATAATCCCCTCTTCGAGTGCCAAAGCGTAAATAAAAGGCTTAAGCGTCGAACCCGCACTAATAGGTGCTACGATACCATCGACTTGACCCCCATGGGGACTTTTGAAATCATTTGAGCCTACATACGCTACAATCTCCATCGTTTTGTTGTTGAGTACGATAGTGGCACCGTTGTGGATATTGAAGTGTGCCAACTCTTGCGTAGAGCTTTTGAGGTACGCTTCGAGGCTCTTTTGCAATGTCAAATCAATGGTGGTATAAACTCTTCCACCGCTTTTGATTTTTGTACCCAAATGGGGCAAGGCATCGGGCAAGGATTGGCGTGAGGGGCGGAGGCTTTCGTGCAACGCTCGTGCGATTTGAGGCGTTTGGGGCAGACGCTTAAGCACCCTTTTTTTGAGATACTCGATTCTATTGGGGTTGTTTTGGGGGCGATTGGCGTTGGGATTTTTGGGAATAGAGAGCAAATAGGCGATTTGGGCTAGGGAGAGATTGCGAGGTTCAAGCCCAAAATAGAGCCTTGAAGCACTGTAAAACCCCTCCACATTCCCACCAAAAGGAGCGTTATTGAGATACAACGCCACTATCTCCTCTTTGGAGTAGTGCCACTCGATTTGCAACGCCCTTAGGGCTTCGGTGAGTTTACTGGTGAGTGTTCGTGGATTGTCGCTCATCATACGGGCAAGTTGCATCGAGAGCGTAGAAGCCCCAAGGGTGCGTTTGTTTTGGAGATTGAACCACAACGCCCTTGCAATAGAGAGCGGATTGATACCAAAGTGATAGTAGAAGTAGCGATCTTCATAGTACAACAAAACCTGCTTGATGTCGTCACTTATATCACTGGTGTTGAGTTCCATGCGTACAAACCCATCACTGCTTAGATGAATACGGGCGATTTTATCCTCTTTGTCATAGATGATGGTTGAGCGAGGCTTGTGGAGTTTGTCCCTATCAAGCGGATAGAGTAGATGCAACGCCACCCCAAACACCATCCCAGCCAAAAGAAGATACAAAAGCCTCAATTAGAGTTCTATTCGAGCGTTTAAGGCTCGTGAAAGTGAAATTTTGTCGATGTTTTCTAGCTCCACCCCGATAGGCACTCCTTGCGCTATTTTGGTGAAGCGTAGAGGATGATCACGCAGTCTATCTTCGATATAGAGCATCATCGTATCGGTAGCTATCGAAGGAGAGAAGGCAAAAATCACCTCCTCAATCCCCTCTACCGTGCCTTTGAGATGTCTATCGTCGAGATACTCTAGGCGGTTGATGATGTAGTAGAGTCCGTGATACTCTCCGCTCTCTTCGATACTCATTATATCTTTGGCACTTTGGACAATGCAGAGTTTGGAGCGGTCTCTTATGGGGTCGCTACAGATGGCACACAACTCATCTTCGCTAATATTGTGGCACTTTTTGCAAGTACGGATGATACTAAGAGCGTGTTCGATAGCATGAGAGAGCTTCATAGCCCCAAAACCATCGACTATCGTCATGTGGTACGCCAAACGTATCGCACTCTTTTTGCCAATAGAGGGCAACCCCTCCAAAGCCTCCACCAACCTCTCAAACGCATCAAGTTTCTTCGCCATACTTTTCCTACCCAAAAGATAACAATGATTATACCATAAATTTAGGAGGGTGTTTTGGGGGAGGAGTGGGCATTTGCTTAGTTTGCTGATAATTTTTTATTCAAAAAATATACAAGCATTTCACAAAATGGTTCAAATTTACCATTGTGTTTATTTTTATATTTTGAAATTAGTTCTTTTATTTCTTGTGCTTTGAAATTTTTAGTTTTTAGTTTTGAGATAGCGTTTTCAAGGGCTTCTTTTCTATTTTTTTGAAGCACCTTTAGGTTTAAATTTAAAATTTCAATATCGGATTGAATTTCTGGATTATCAGAAGAAATTTCTATCGTATCTTTATCTTTTTTGATATATTTAATCTCATTTTCAATATTTGACAATAAGTTTATGGCGTTTAAATCTTGGTTTGCTTTTTTAGTATCGCAATGTTGTTCAAAATCTTTTTGAGACTCTCCACCTATACAAGCCACAAACAGATTATTATAGTCTATTTGTGAATCTCTATGCTTTTCTTGAGATTTGAAATGCTCTATCTTGCTTGTTTTGCAATTGATTCTTTGCATACAATAGCAACAAATATAGCCTTGCTCTTCTAATAATTGTCTTCTTAAATTCAAAGCTTCATTTGCCTCACAGCCATCTTGTGTTTTGTGTTTAAAATCTTCATAAATATTGCTATCGGTAAAATTTTCTTTATTGATAGAACTTCTATATTGAGTCAGACTTGAAGGCTCTTTTGTCTTATGAATCCTCTTCAAAATTTGTCCTTTCAAAGAATAGTTCATTTCTCAGCTTCAATATCTCTGAATCGTGAGTACCTATTATTTGTTCGATACTATCAATGGCATTTTCAGCCTCTTCATATTTTTGCTCATTCATCAATTCCCACGCTTCATCAAATCTCTTTTTGATTGACTGCTCTCTCGTAAAACTAGCACCCATAACCTCTTCTAAAACCCATTCAATATCTCTACCGTAAGCCAATTGATTATCTACTACTTCAATCTTCCCATCTTCTCTTTTATTTAAAATTCTCAAAGATTCATTTTTGGCACTACCGATAATCTGCGGTGAGTGAGTGGCGATAATCACTTGTGAGTCGTATTTTTTGGCAAAATTTTCATAGATTTTGAGGATATGATTTTGCCACGATGGATGGAGAGAAATCTCAGGCTCATCAATCAAGATGATTTTTTCTTTGTAATCTTTGAAGTACAAAAACAACACTTTTGAGAGCAAAGTCTTCTCTCCTGTCGAGAGAGCCTCCATCTCAAACTCATCGTTTGCACTGTTTGTAAATTTTACGCTACCTTTATCAATATCAATCTTGTAATCAATCCTACTAATCGTAAAATGAAACTTCAACCCCTCAAAAACATTATGGATAAACGCATTAAGCTCCTCTAAAGCCACTTTAAAATCATTTAATTCATAGGCTCTATCAATATATTTTTGCAAAATAGTAGCTTTTAAATCTTCGATATTTTCTCTATAAGCAGGTAGGTATATCACACTTTTTTTGATACGGCTATACTCCACTATCAGCTCAAAAAGCGTCGTTTTACCCGTCCCATTCTCTCCTGCTACGACGACAATATCCAAAGGATGGTCATGGGAGTCCCTGAAATTGATTTCGATATTTTTAAACATACGATAGTTGGATATTGATATAGATGTAAGTTTTTTATTATTATCACTCACTATTAAATCATGTTCGTTTTGTTTTTGTATGATTTTGAATTTCTCATACCACTCTTGAGCTATATCATCCTTATTGAGTTTACCATAAGCGGTCGAGATATTATTATAGGCTTCATCATCTCTAGGATTTATCTCAATGGCTTTTTGATAGGCAGTGATAGCGTTGTCATACTCTTTTAATTTATCATAAGCAAGTCCTGTACTATAATAGAGTTCAGCATCTTTAGGATTTATCTCTATAGCTTTTTGATAGGCAGTACTAGCGTTGTCGTACTCTTTTAGATAAAAATAAGCATTTCCCATATTATAATAGGCTTCATAATCATTGGGGTTTATCTCTATTTGTTTTTTTAATGCTTCTATCTTTTTTTCCAAAGTTGCTTTATCATCCATTTTAGTTACCTTTTTATTTACAAAATTAAACATTGTGTTGCGTTTTTGGAGTCGCCCACCATCAATGACCTTTTGAAAACATCAATACAGTTTTCCTACCCAAAAGATAAAAATGATTATACCATAAATTTAGGAGGGTGTTTTGGGCAAAAAAATAGCAAGAACGGGTTTTAAAATAATCTAAAGTTTTCTATTAATATGGTGTCAATCTCTTTTATGCAATCCAAACCTTGTTTGTACGATTTGTAAAAATATAAAATTTTCTCTTTTGCTTCTTGATCCAAAAGACTCAAATCCAACATCATTGCTTTATTTAAATCATTAGGTTCAAATTTTTGTAATCCATTCCCATACTCTCTGCTGTTGTCGGAAAAAATCAATTTGGCAGTATCGGTTAGCAAGTAAGCAAACAATAAATCACTATCTATTTCAGGAAATAAATTAGCTTTATTTAAATAAACACAATGAAATGACGTTAAATTAGATATATTTGCTTCATTTCTAATAAATCGTAGTCCTGTTCTATTGAATACCGAGACCCAAATGGGTGCTGGTAATCTATTTTCCAAACGATACCAAATCTTTCTACTTGCTGTTAAATATTTTTTATCTATCCCTTCATTTTCACCTTTTTGGATATAGGATACGACATTTTCATCGTTTAGATTGTGTGCATTGAAAAGAAAAACTGATTTATCGTTTTGTTTCAATTTTTCAAAATCATCTACAGTAAAAAAAGATGTTTTTACATCTTTCGCACTACAAATACAAGGCAATAGATAGTGTTCTTTAATATTAAATTCTTTGGCTTTTGAGATATTAAAAGTAAAATATTCATTTGAACCCGTCGCAATTCCACGAACTACTTTCGCATAGGTTGAAAAGGGTACAAGATTTTTGAACTTAAGACTATTTTGCTTTTGATAATAAGCTTTCCATTTAATTTCGGGGTTTAACTCAGAAAAATTATAGATTTGCTTGGTATCTGAAAAATTTGGATAATTTACAATTAAATCATCAATTTTATGCAAATCTTTTACCGATTGAACATTGGTAAATTGTACTTTGTTGGTTAAAGTATCATTTGCACAAAAAACAATTGAAGCCGTTGTTAAAGCATCATCAAACACATTTTCCTCAAAATCAATCACAATAATATGTCTTAATGTTTTGCTTTTTACTAAATATTTTTTGACTAATTTACCATAATCGGAATTTAAAAATTCAGAAGGAATGATATAGGCACATCGTCCATTTTCATTTAGTTGGTGAATTGATTTTAATAAAAATAGAGTGTAAAGATTTGTAAAACCATTGAGATTGCATTTTAAATGTGTCTCAATTTCCTTTAAAATATTTTTATTATCGTAATTATGAAATTTAAAATAGGGTGGATTGCAAACAATACCATCATACTTATTTTGCCAATCATTATACATATAATCTTGTTGTAAAATATTTACATTTTTTGTATCTTTAAAATAGTGTTTTGCATTGTCAAATATTGTTTTATCAATTTCAAATCCTTTAATGTGAACATCTTGTTTATGATTCAAAATCGCCCTTGAAAAGACACCAAGTCCAAATGCAGGTTCAAGAATAGTTTTCAATTGTTTATTGCCCAAAATCCATTTTGCCATCAAATCAGCGATAAAAAAAGGTGTAAAAAACTGTGCATATTTTTTACGATGTTCTATTGAAATTGACTTTGAATAATTATTTTCAGGAGAATTATCCATTATTATTTTTTTCATAGCTACCATTAAGATTTGGCTTCTTTTATACCTAAAATAGTTCGCAAATTATCCAAATCAAGGTAAGCCAAACCACCTTTAAAGGTTACATAAAATAGTAATCGTCCTCTGTCCATTTCTTTTCTAATGCTTTCGTGAGTTGGTTCATCAACTTTTGAAGCTATAGGTATCCCAGCTTTTGAGTTAATTTTTATGGTTGTTTTATTTTGATTTTTAGTATCTGTTTCAACCGAAAATATTACACCATCATTATCTGAATCTGATATGATTTCCAAAATTTGTTCAAATGAAATCCCATAAACTTTGTCAAAAAATACCTGAAAATAAAAATGTGGCACATTGAAAGTTTCAACCCATCTATAAACTACTTTTATATCCTCAACTTTTGGAGTTATTGAAAGATAATCTCTTTTTTGTATTTCTTTAATAGCAACTTTTAACCTTTTGAATAAATTATTAACTTCCAAAAGTCTTTCGTTAGACCTCCAACCTGGGACTTTGAAATCAAAAATTGAAATGGTTTCAAGAGTTAAAGTGTTTAATAAGGTGGTATATTTACTTCTACTCGGATGATCTAAGACATCTGAAAATTCTGCCAATATTTTGTCTTTTATTTGGAATGCTATTTCTGTAAATTTTTGAGTTCTTACTTGCATCGCTTCTTCATATTTGTCAATTAAAAAAGCACTTGAACGTACTTCAATTCCCGCAATTGCTTTTTTTACATAGTTTGTAATTTCATCGTGTGAAATTTGGCTAATATCATAACCTAACTTATCATCAAAATCATCTTGTCTAAAAATCAATAAATCAGGTCTTTTCCCAATAGTATCAAGCTCATTTTGAAACTCTTGATAAAAGGCATCAAATCCATCTTCACCAGCTACTTTGTCATCAGATTTTCCATATTTAACTGCAACAAAGTTAGTAAAATTTTCATTAATTGCTCGAACGATGAGATTTTCAGCCCAATCCCCTTGTTCTTTATTGGTAATAAAATTTGAAGAGGCTTGTGTCGGTGTTCTTGCTTGGTCTCTTGGCTGTTCAAAATCAACTAATGTAATAGGAACATTTTTTGTCAATTCTCTAATCTTTTCATAATAGGTCATAAATATATCCTTTCTTGAATTCAAGTTTTGATTATAATCGTTTGACAAATTAACATCAATACAATTTTCCTACCCAAAAGATAACAATGATTATACCATAAATTTAAGGGGGTGTTTTGGGCAAAAAAATAGCAAGAACGGATTTCAAAATAATCCAAACTCTTGGGGTTTTTACGAAAGTATTACAAAAAGAAAAAATTCACTAAAAATAAGATTGTTGAATTGAAAGTGGGATAATGACCCTTATCCCATGGTTCTTGATTCGTCGCAACTCCTCAAGTCAATAGTAGGTTGTTTTTCTATAAATTATTATAGCAGTTGATAGCTGTTTGATAGATTAAGCTCTCGTATGCGTATCCCACGGAGGATGGATGGGAATGAAACATCATAAGTTGTCTTCTAAATATTTAAAAAACTCTTTTGAATATTTCCCATGATTTTTGATTTTATTACCATCTAAATAAGTTAGTATTTTAAATGAATGTGAACCTTTACCATACTCTCCTTTTGAGGTTTGTTTCGTAGCATTTTTAAGTCCATTGTAAAGTGTCTTTTTATCAATAGATTCATAGTTTGTATTTTGAGGCAATTTGGATTTATCAAATTTATTTCCAAAAAACTTTTCTAGTCCATCCTTATCAGCTAAAAACCATGATTCCATACATTCAACCATTAAAAAAATAGACTCTTCATCATGACTAGAAAGCTCCCAATCATCTCGATTTTTTAAATGTTCCCACTTTGCTAATGAAGCTACTTTCTCTTCACTATCAACAAGTAATATTACTATTTCATTACTTTTTTGATTTTTTAATGCGATTTGATAATCATTGTAAGCTTCATTTCTGCTTCCTGAAGCCACAACACTAGGTAACTTTCCTGATAAACCTGCACTTTGAAAAAGTGCTTGAAATCCTTGTCTCATTTCGCTACGAAGTTGCCTTCTATCACCACCACCTTCAATATAAATTTTTATCTTCAAAATCTATTTCCCCCTATCTCTCCCTTACTCCATAATTCTCCTAATGAATATTTTTCTAGCCAATCCTTTAAATTATCTTTTTGAAGTCTTTGCATGGTTGTATAACCATCAGTGTTTTCACATACAATTACATCTTCAGGCGAATCACTTAAGGTATCAATAATAATATCAGAGTGTGTTGTAACAATAAGCTGAGTCTCATTAGAAACTTCTTTAAGTATTTCGCCAATAGTAGGTAAGATATCAGGATGTAAACCTAATTCAGGCTCTTCAATACACAGCAATGAGGGTTTACTTGGGCTATAAAATATTGCTAATAAAGAGAGATAGCGTAATGTTCCATCCGAAAGCCTTGTAGCAGGTATAGAAAATTCACCCTCGGTAATAAATATTTGAACACTTCCTCCCTCTGTATATATTACAAAATCTTCAAATCTAGGATAAAGAAGTTGTAGTTTCTCTAGTAATTTCTTTTTTAAAGGAGGATAAGTAGAAATTTTATTAAGCACAAGCCCTAGATTATTATAATTATCATTTAAAAAATCATTTCTTGCATCAGCTTTTTGGGGTTGTCTTGGCATAGCATATCGTCCAAAGCACCATTCACGATAAATTCTTATTTTTTGATATTCTTGAGACAGTGCAGTAATTTCTGGATATTGATCAGGATCTTTTCTCTGTGATAGTATTGATTGCTCAGGATCAATATCAATTCTTTTTAATGTCCTATCTTTGCCATTAATATTTAATACAGGATGATTATTTTGAAATTTATAATAAAAATAGGGTTCTCTTGCGCCATTAGTTGCTTGTTCATCTTCTAATCTTTCATCTTGAAGGTCAAATTTATTACCAACTTCACGAAAAGAAAGGGTATGTTTTAGTGAAAAGTTTGATTTTACACTTTTTATTGATGTAGTTACCTCAATGGATGCAGTAGGGGAGTGCGTCCCTTTATAAAGCCAAACACCAATACCACCATGATCTTTAATGGGAGATGCTAAATAACTTGGAGCAGAGTGTAATAAACTAATGGCTTCAATAAAGTTTGATTTTCCACATCCATTAGCTCCTACAAGTACATTTAGATTATTTAACTCTAATGCAATACCATCTTTATTAAAAGAGAGAAGATTCTTTATTTCAATTTTTTCTAATAGTTTTTTTGACATACATATCCTTTAATTATTTTTATGAAAAATCTATGGTTTACACCGCATAATAACTCGCATTCTTATGATGTACCACCAAGGCACTTGTACTTTGTTCGGGTACTATTTGGAACGTCTCGCTTAGTTCTATCCCAAACTCTTCGGGTTTTAGGATATTGAAGAGTTCACGACTTTGTGCCAAATCGGGACAAGCAGGGTAGCCAAAGGAGTATCTAGCTCCTTGATAACGGTTCATGCGTACATCTCGCAAAGAGTTGCCCTCACGGTGAGCAATATCCAAATCGAGGCGGATCTGTTTGTGGGCTACTTCGGCTAGGGCTTCGGCGAGTTCGACACCAAAACCATGCACAAGATTGTACTCTAGGTATCTGCCCTCATCGTAGAGCTTTTTTTCATATTCGCTAAACTTCGCTCCTGCACTTACACAGCTAAGGGCTATCACATCATCTCTATCACTTCTAAAAAAGTCACTCAAAGCACGGTGGGGTTTTCGCCCTTGTCTTGGGAAGCTAAATTTTTCTATGGCTAAATCTTTGATAGACTCAAAAT
>DYMA01000244.1 GCA_020721815.1 Sulfurovum sp.
AAATTTTCTATCTTTTGGTCACAATCGTGTGATTGATAGACAAAATTTGACGATATTAAACTCTATAATAGCATCCAAAAAGGATAGAAATGAAACTCATACTGCTTTTTTCGCACACATTGACCGACAAACAAATCGCCGATGCCAAGCTCTCTTTGGGGATAGATGAGTTTGTCTATTTGCCCAGTGACATTCAAGCTATCTGGTCTCAAATACCCGCAACCGTTAGCGACATTACCCCCTATTTGGAGCCTATCAAAGCCTATCTCAAAGCGCATGCACATCAAGGGGATTATGTACTCATCCAAGGAGATTTTGGGGCGACCTATCAAATGGTAAACTTCGCCAAAGAACAAGGGCTTCTACCCATCTACTCCACCAATCTACGAGAGTCTATCGAGCAAGAGATAGATGGCAAGGTCATAAAACAAAGCATCTTTGTGCATCAGCTCTACCGAGAGTATTGAGATGCGTTTTACCAAAGTCTCTATCATTGTCCACGACAAACCGCCCTATTTTATGGGTTCACAACTGCGTGGGGCGTTGGGGTATGCACTCAAAAAAGTCACTTGTATCAACCCCTCCTGCACTTGCGAGGGGTGTTTTGCTACCTCAAACTGCTTGTATCATCAATTTTACGAAGAGAAAAACACCTTTCACAAATACCGATTTGATTTTGAATTGGGCAAGGAGTATTATGATTTTTCGCTCTATCTCTTCGAGGAGGCGTGCGAGAAGCTCCCCTATATCCTATCGGCACTCTATCAACTCCTTACTCAAAACGGACTAGGAAGAGAGAACAAAACCTATCACGATTTTGAACTCTACATCAACGACCAACGAGCCTTGAACCATGGAGCATTTACCATTCCCCTCAATAGCATTCAAAACTTTTCTATCCACGCAACCCATCAAGATATGACACTACGCCTCGCCACCCCACTGCGTATCAAGAAAAACAACCGTTTTGTGCGTGATGATAGTATCGCTTTGGAGGATATTATCGGCTCTATCTATCAACGCCAAATGCAACTACTAGGCGAAGGCTACGGCAAATTTCCCTACCCCATAGAGGGCGAGATAGTATCCAAAACGATAGAGTACAAAGAACTCACACGCAAAAGCAACCGACAAAAAACCACCATGCATCTAGGAGGAGTAATAGGCACTATGCAGATCAAAGGATTGAATATTGAAAGCTACACCATGCTCAAACTAGGAACACTTATCGGAGTGGGCAAATCAACCGCATTTGGGTTGGGGAAGATTGAAATTGAGGAGAGTAAAAAATGAGTAAATATTTATATGGTGCATCGGTGCAAGGGATACAGGAGTTTATTTTTAAAACCAATCAACTTCAAGAGATAGTGGGGGCTAGTGAGATTGTCAAATCCATTGATACAATGATTGATGCGTATGAAGCACATGAAATTTTAATGCAAGCCGCAGGCAATATCAAAGCGATTTTTGATGATAAAGAGAAGCTTGAAAAGGTTGTGAGAGAGTTTCCAAAAAAGATAATGCAAAAAGCTTTTGGGATTACGATAAGTCAAGCAGTTGTGAAGATGGCAGGAGATGAGCAGACTCAAGAAGAGATAAATGAGTTAGAAAAAAAGCTTAAAATCCAAAGAAATAAACCATCAATTCCTCTTGATTTAAGTATTAACATTATGAAACTTGCACCTAAAACAGCAAGACCGCTTTTTAAAATCGATAAAAATAAAAATGAGTTAGATTTGGCATCTTTCTTAAAGAGAAAAACAAATGATGA
>DYMA01000065.1 GCA_020721815.1 Sulfurovum sp.
GTCTATCGCTTGTGTTTAGAATGCTAGGTAACCATAACGTTGTGAAACTGGACAAATAAGAACTTAGAGTTTCATCGCTTCGCACCACTTTAAAAAATTTCTTTTGTTTTCTCTTTTCAAAAAGTCTAAAAATCGTGTATAATTCGCCATTCTTTTTAGGAGCATTTTATGTCCCAATTGGTTATTCAAAACCACACTTTAAAACACTTTGATTTGCGTGCTAAACCCATTATGAATCACTACCTTGATATCGTCAATGTCGATATTAGCGACTATACCTTTGCGGGTAACTACATTTGGCTTTCGAGTGCTACAGGATTTTATGCCATTGTAAACGATACCTTTTGTCTTTTTGTTCTCAACTCTGGAGTACTTACCATGCTCTTGCCTCCACTGGGAAAAAGCCAAAACACCTATGCGGCGATGCTGGAGTGTTTTGAGATTATGAACGCGCACAACACCTCCAAAAACTACTCCAAAATTGAGTATGTCCATGAAAATATGCTAGAGGGTTTTGTCGATTATTTCGAAGAGGGGACGCTTATTTATGATATGCTCAAAGATTTTTTGATTGAAAAGAAGCTGGTCGATTATATCTACAGTGTCAATGACCTCATAGAACTCAAAGGCGACGGTTACAAATCCAAACGCAACGAAATCAACAAATTTATCAAAGTCTATCCCAACCATCGACTCGAAGTCATTGATATAGAAAAACACCACGCGGGGATACTCAATCTCTTCAACAAATGGGTCAAAGACCGCACTACCTATATGCCCAAAGAGGAGGTTGAAATCTTTTTGGACGGTATCTATTTTGAACGTTTCGCCATCAAGCGACTGCTCAACAACTATACTCAACTCGATATTGTAGGCATGGTGCTTTATATCGACGATGAACTCAAAGGCTTTACGGTAGGGGAGCGTATCAACGAGACTACTTCAAGTGTATTGATAGAAAAGACCGATTTTGAGGTACTTGGATGCGCGCAATTTATCTTTCGAGAGTTTACCAAACACCTCAAAATGCTCTACAATAGTAGCTATATCAATGTGGGCGACGATATGGGATTTGAAAACCTCAAAAAAGTCAAAATGTCCTACCGCCCCTATCGGCTCATACCCAAATATACGATTTATCAAAAATAATGATAGCACAAGCCACCTCCAAAGATGCTAGAGTGCTTTGGCATTTGGAACAAGAGATTTTTGATATTCACAATTTTCCTCTATCTTTGGCATCTTTTTATTATCATATCAAACGCAATAGGGTTTTTCTCTATCGCATTGAAAATCAAATCGCAGGATATTGTTTGTGGCTCAAGCCAAAGCACTCTATGCGTCTCTACTCCTTAGGTGTGTCACCTCACTTTCGTAACAAAGGGGTTGCCAAAAAGCTTTTGGAGTATTCACTGGCTCATCTTAATACCCCCTGTTTTACACTGGAAGTTCGGTGTGACAATCATGAAGCTATCGCTTTGTATGAGCGTTATGAATTTAAAATCCTCAAACTTTTAAAGGGTTATTATCCTAATGAGATGGATGGGTACAAGATGGTAAAAAAGAACGCTTAATTCAAAATACGTTTACTCGTTACGAAGCTCCAAAGAGTGTGAAATAACTGCTAAAAAAGTGCTTCGACAAGCTGGGCACGAACGGTTTTACGCTATCCGTTCACCCTAAGCTCTGAGCTTGTCGAAGAGTCGAAGGGTTTATTATTTCACAACTTTCAAATATCCAAAAAGAGGCAAAAATCAAAAGATTTATCCCGCTCCCATGAGTCTGTTTATATCATTAAATAGCCCAATAAGCATAAGTGCAATAAGTATCATCCACCCCGCAACCGTAAATCGCATCATCATCTCCAAACTCGGGGCTTTGCGGGTAACCATTTCGTAGAGATTAAACATAATATGCCCTCCATCGAGTGCGGGAATAGGCAAGAGATTGAGTACTCCCAGATTGACCGAAACCAAAGCGGCAAAAGAGAGCAGGGCGAGGAGTCCCATAGAGGAAGCTTGTGCCGTGACATCAACAATCGTAATCACACCTCCCAATTTGTCCAAACCTACCGCACCTGTAATAAGCTTTTTGACACTCTCAAAGATAAGGGTTGATGCCCAAATAGTCTTCTCCCACGCATAGACAATTGAGTCGATAAAACCGTAATGCACAACGGTCATATCGCCCGAAAAAACAATGCCTACAATCTTGCGTTGGATAGCTTCGCCGTAGAGATTTTGGTCGGTTATGACTTTTGAGGTAAGTTGGGTATCAATGATTTTTCCCTTACGCTCAATTCTAAAATCCATCGTATCGTTAGCCTTTTCTATCGTATTGCCAATATCTTCCCAATAGACAATGGGTGTATTATTGATTTGGATAATCTTATCGCCTTTTTGAAGTCCAGCAATAAGGGCAGGGGAGTCTTTGGAGACCTCTCCGATAATGGGTAATGGCTTAGGGATACCCAAATCGGTCATAGCAAGATAGAGCATAAACGCCAAAAAAAAGTTGGCAAAGGGTCCTGCTACCAAAATAAAAATACGTTGCAAAGGTGTTTTGGTGCTATAAGAGTCGCTATCGAGGCTAATTTTTGTAGGGTCGCTATCATCTTGTCCCTTCATTTGGACATAGCCGCCCAGCGGAATAGCCGAAATACTCCACTGCGTATCTCCTATTTGCCTAGAGAGAAGCTTTTTACCAAATCCTATGCTAAATACCAAAACCTTTACATTCATCGCACGAGCTGCCAAAAAGTGTCCCAATTCGTGAAAAAAAATCAAAAACGAAAGGACTAAAAGTGAAACTATAAAACTCATATTTTTCCTGTTTGTGTGTTTATAAAGAGTGATTATAGCATAGAGTTGGCACTTTTTGATTATACTTATGTTATAATCAAGCAATTTGTTTTGCATCAAGGAGGGGTTTTATGAGCGATGAGAGAGCGGTTGATATTCAAAAGATAGATTCCAATACAGACCAAACGTCAATTGAAGGCAAAAACGAACACGAAAAGGCACTCGTAATTGTCGATGAAACCAAAAAAATAATCCAAAACGCCCAAAAGCAGGTCAATGAGTGTATGCTTTTGCTCAAAGATGACCTGGAAAATTTTGAAAAAAGCAAACAAGAGTTACGAGAGAGTGCATTAAGCCAAAGCGAAGAGCTTCTATTGGAGTTGGGCTTTGAAGCGGATATGCTTCACACCCAAGAAGAGGCAAAAATCGATATTGAAACGGTACAAAACAAAGCCCAAGAGGGTGCGATAGAGGTGCAAGAGATTCTTTCGGGCAAACTCTCCTCTTTTTTGATAGGTGCCCTTTTTGCACTTCTTTTAGCCGTTGGATTGCTCTATCTTGCCCTAGAGGCTACGCAGACTCCATGGAGACTCATGGGTGATAGTCAATATCTTACAGTAGTATTGTCGTGGATTGGTGAAAAATCGTTGAGTCATGCCAATATGTTTACGGGAGCTGCTGTTTTGGTGGTTGTTTCGATGCTTTTTGGCTACCTTGTCTATATCATCCGAGTCTCATTAAGAGCATCCAAAAACCTAAGAGTAGCCCAACAAATCCATCAAGAGGCACAATTTTATTGCACTCAAAAAGATGAATGCAAAATCCAAATGGAAAAAGTCGATGCACACATCAATGAAACCATTGAGATTATCAATGTTTACAAACTCTTACTTCAAGAGCAAAATATGCGTCTAAGGAGAATATTGCTCATAGAGGAGAAGCAGGAGTTTGAGAGCTACCACTACAAATCACAAGCCGATATGGAAAATACCCAAAGACTTGTCAATGGCATATTGGAGCTACTATCCACGCCCATTGCAGCCCAAGGGTCGCTTTCAAGCCAAGCACAAGAGGCTTTAGCTAATGCCAAAAGAGTCATTAACTACCACATCAAAGCCATTTACGATAAAAATATCAATGATATATTCTAGGTAACGGGTATGATTTTAAGAGTGCTTCTTTTTTTGTCCATTTTTGTAATGCTTGAAGCTTCAGAGGTACAAAATCTACTTGTCGTCAAGGCTACCAAAAGTACCATTGAGGCCGAAGATCTGCTCAATACAATGCTGCAAGAAAAACAAAAGAGCAAGATTATAAAGATAAAAAACTATCAACTTGTAACCATTGAGTTGCCTCAAGATGAACATGAAGCGATTTTGCTAGTGACTTCTATCAAAGAGAACTATCCCGAAGCTTTTAGGCTCTATCCGCCCAAACCCTACGATCCAAACGATGAGATTAATATCCAAGAGATTGCAAACTCACTCAATAATGAAGCCATCAATACTTTAGGATTTTTAAACCGTATTCCCAAAAAAGATCTGCCGCTGTGGGGTGCATTGATTTTATTGAGTTTTGTGATTATGATAATTCTAACAAAATCCTACCTTCAACGAAGAGATATTGATAGACTGCAAAAGAGACTATTGGTACGACAAGAAAAAATTGCGCAATCGATCTCGCAAGAGAAAAAAACCATGCAAGAAAAAAAGATAAAAAAAGAGATAAAACTTGAAAAAGAGGAGAGAAATTAGTATGCGGTTCATCTTTGTAATTCTATTTACACTTTGCACAATACCCTTAATTGCCGATTCCAAAAAAGATAACTACGGTTCAATTGCAATAGGTCAATTTGATTCAAAAGCAGACACTTTGGAAGTAACTCAAAGAATTAAGAGCATTATTGATTTGGATAGTGACTTGAAAAAACTTCAAGAAGAGAAGAAGATTGAAATCTCACTCAAAGAGGTCTCCTCTAAGCTGATAATGGAGCTCAAACCCTTTTACGATGAACAAATTTTAGCCTTTGCCTATCTCAAAATTCATGAGTATTATCCCAAAGCATTTATTGTACGCTACGGTTATATCCAAATCGACGAAGCCAACAAAGCCCAAAAAGAAGCCAAAATTGCCAATGAGATGAAAGTTGCCATTGAGGCGCAAGTGGCAAAAATTCAATCAACCAAAACCCAACAAGAGAAATTTGACAGTACTCAAAAACTTTGGATAGCATTGGGAGGCTTAGGCGTTTTTTCGTTTTTGATTTTGATTTGGTCTTTTTTCCAAAACAAAAGTATGCGAAAACTTCAAAAAGAGATGTATGCCAAGCAATTTAAACTCGAAGAGGATCAAAGCAAACTACTATCTTCCGTAGGAGACAAAATCCACGATACCACCAAGGAGATTATGCAAGAGCGTGATAAGATTTTGGATGCTCCTATTACCAAAATATCCAAAAAATCATTCGATGAGAAGATACGAGATATTAAAAAAGCCGATACCATGCTCAAAGATACCACCAATGACCTTATTGAGTTTCTTAAGATTAAATCGGGCAATATTATGCTCAAAAGCGAACCCTTTGATATCAATGATGTCCTCAATGAAGTATCGGGTCTAATAGCTAATAAATTTAAAAACAAAAACAAACACCTTATTGATTTTATCTTTGATATTGGCATTGATGTCCCCAAAGCCATTGTGGGCGATGCTGGGCGTTTGAGCCAACTTTTAGCCAATCTACTTGAAAATGCTTTCAAATTTACCTCAAGGGGCGAAGTTAAGCTCTCTATAGGCATTACCAAAATCGACAACAAAAACGCTCTCTCATTTAGTATTACCGATACGGGAATTGGTATCAAAAAAGATAAAATAGAAAAACTCTTTGATGCTTTTGATTACGACAGTGATGCAAACGATGATGCCAATCGAAGCACCAACAACTCGCTGGGACTCTACATTACCAAAGAGCTTTTACGCCACATGGGGGGCGAGATAAGTGCCCAAAGTCAATTTGGTAAAGGTACTACTTTTACTTTTAAAATGCCCTATGAAGAGATGAGTAGCTACAAAGGAGAAAAAGCTATTTTGGCTACTTACAATAAACTCCATGCAGTTGTAGTCAATAAAAAAGTGATGATTATTGATAAAAACTCCGACTCCTCATGGGCTATTCAAAATATGTTCAAACTCTATCTCAATAATGTTTTGGTTCAATCCGCTGCTACGGTACGAGACAATGAAGTACTTATGGGTGAACAGGATATTTTAATCATTGATGAGCGTCTCTTTGATCGTAATAACATTCTCTTTTTGGAAAATGTGAAAAACAGACACAATCTCAAAATCGTTGCACTCACATCCATGACGGCTAACTCCAACGAAGAGGAAGATGATGAACTAAGAGGCAAAAAAGCCAACTTGGTTGATATCTATCTCTCACGTCCTCTCTCACCCTCACGTGTAGAAGAGGTGATTCGTTCAATCTATTGGAAAGAGCTTGAGAGTGTTGAAAACGCAGCACCACGAACCACTTTGGAGGTCTATAAAGAGGAGTTTGAAGAGACAGCCAGTATCGAACGCTCCAACTTCTCCGTCTTTATGAAATCCAAAGTTCTCATTGGCGAACCCAACAAAATCAACCAAAGAGTTCTTTTGGGTATCCTAGAGGAGTCTGGTATCGAATGCGAAGTGGCGGATAATGGCGAAGATGTTCTTCAAGAACTTAGCAAATATTACAATAACTTTAATCTAGTCATTCTCAATCTCAATTTGCCTATCATAGATGGGTATGTTGTGGCACGTAAAATTCGTGAGAACTCCCAATTTAGAGACCTACCTATTCTGGGTATGAGCGATTCACACATCCCCGAAGAGGTAGAACTTATGGTAGCAGCAGGAATGAATGCTCACCTCACTACGCCTATGCGTATCGGCACACTCTATACTGCCTTTAGCAAATTTTTGGAGGCTGTTGATATTAATAAACTTCAAAAAGAGATTGTAGCGAAAAAATCAAAAGGTATTTTTGATACCGTTCCTAATATTTTGGATATTCAAGAGGGTGTATCAAGAGCCAATGATAATGAGGATATGTATGCCAAAGTCCTCAAAGAGTTTGTAGAGACCTACGGCAACAGCAACGAAACTTTCAGAAAACTAGTCGAACAAAAACGTTACGTACAAGCCAAAAGTTTGGCTATGGATATGAAAGGAATTTCACAAGCCATTGGAGCAAAAGATATGCATTTGATGCTCAATGAAATCCATCAGCTCTTTATGTATAACCGACAAGATCAATTGCCTAAATTTATGGAAAGATTCGATGAAGAGCTTAAGAAACTCTTGCTTAATATTGATGTATTTCAACGAAGTTTTTAAGGATATTGTGTGAAATACTCACTAAGTCAAATCGCTCACGTGCTTGATATTGCTTTTGAGGGCGATGATATTGCAATAGATTCTATCAACACTCTCACCTATGCAACGCCTCGTAGTTTAAGCTTCATCAACGCCGATAGCTACATCCACGATCTTAGCCAAACCCAAGCGGGTGCTGTTTTGCTAGAGTCCAAATACCTGGAGTATGCACCCAAAAGTGCTATCAAGCTCATTACACCCGAGCCTTACCTTAAACTTGCTTATGCCTCTAAGCTCTTTGCTCACACCATTTCAACGCGTAGCAATAGTCCCAAAATAGGGGAGGGGTGCGATATTGATACAAGTGTTAGATTGGGTCAAAACGTTACTATAGGTAACAATGTCACCATACTAGCCAACTCTTACATCGGTGATAATGTCGCAATAGGCAACAACACCTTAATCTATCCCAATGTGTCCATCTACCACCATTGCCTTATTGGTTCAAATGTTATTATTCATAGCGGAAGCGTCATAGGTTCTGATGGTTACGGATTTGCCCACACCAAAAGTGGTGAGCATATCAAAATCTACCAAAACGGCAACGCAGTCATTCAAGACGATGTAGAGATAGGGGCTAATTGCACTATCGATAGAGCGATATTTGATTCTACTATCATCTCACGAGGCTCTAAGCTTGATAATTTGGTACATATTGCACACAACTGCATCATCGGAGAACACTCCTTGTTGGCGGGGCAAGTTGGACTTGCAGGTAGTACCACTAGCGGTAGAAATCTTGTCATGGGAGGTCAAAGTGCTGCTTCGGGACATCTGCACATGGGAGATTTTACCACAATCGCTGGAAAAGGTGGCGTGACTAAGTCGCTTGAGGGTCACAACACTTATGCAGGTTTTCCTGCTATTGAGCTTAAAATATGGAGAAAAATACAAGCCAAGATTGCTCGATTGATCAAATAGGGCGATTGTGGCGTTTAAAATATTTACAATAGAATAGATATTATGTTAAGTAAAATATATTTAGAACATTGAGATACGATTAAAAATAATATTAGGAGACAAAAATGAAAACCCTATCCATCGAAGTACCCGACGACCAACTTGAAACCATCTTAGATTTTTTGAGACTCATACCTCAAATTACCGTTACCGTTACTCCATCCAACGCCAACATAGACCACGACGAAGCCGAACTGGAGCTTATGGAACGCTTAGAGGATTTGGAGTCTCAAAGGGAGAATTAAATGCAAAGCATAGACTTATGCACTTTGCCCAGCATTTCATCTTTGAACCAGTCATTGCGAGGCACGAAGCAATCTATTTTAATTTTTTTAGCCGAGTTTGAAGCATTCAATAGCCTCTAAATGTTCGGCTAAAGCCGAACCTACAGCTAAAAAAGTAGAAATAAATCTTAGATTGCTTCACTAACGTTATTATTGCAAATTATAAAGTATAAAACAAAAATTAGGAGCAAAAATGCACGGATTTTATCGTATTGCCAGTAGCGTTCCCAAAGTCACTCTAGCCAATCCTAGCCAAAATATTCAAGAGATTATTGCTATTATTCACGAGGAGTATCGTCACGGCACCTCCGTCGTACTCTTCCCAGAGCTTTGCATTACGGGCTACAGTGTAGGAGATTTGTTTCTTAATCAAAACTTAATAGAGTCTCAAAACAGAGCCTTAGCTCACCTATTGACATCCACCAAACAAATTCCTACGGTTGCCATTATCGGGATTGTGGTTGCCTTTGAGCATCGTCTCTACAACTGTGGAGCTGTGGTTCAAAACGGTCATATTTTAGGTGTCATACCCAAGAGCTATTTGCCTAACAAAAATGAGTTTTATGAAAAACGCTACTTTCAATCGGGTATCCGTTTACACTCAAAAACCTTGAATCTATTGGGCAAAGAGATACCTTTTGGTGTCGATTTGCTCTTTGGCGATGGGGCAGATATGACCTTTGGGATTGAGATATGCGAAGATTTGTGGGCGATTTTGCCCCCTAGCAATCAAATGGCAATCAATGGGGCCAATCTTATTTTTAATCTCTCGGCTAGTAATGAGCTTGTAGGCAAATCGCACTACAGACAAGAACTCGTCTCTACCCAAAGTGCAAGACTCGTGTGTGCTTATGCCTATAGCTCATGTGGGGTTGGAGAGTCCAGTAGCGATACACTCTTTGGCGGGGATGCGATGATAGGTGAATACGGCACAATTGTCGTCAAAAACAAGCGAGTTGCCCTAGAGAGTAGCACCATTCGAGCCGATATTGATTTGGGCAAACTTATTTGGCTACGCCATCATCAATCCTACTTTGGCGATAGTATCCCCTCCCCTACTCGCCTTATTGCCCTCAACAAAATGGCTACTATCGACGAGCTTCATCGCACCATCGACAAACACCCCTTTGTCCCCTCCAATCCCGCCAAACGTCAAGAGGTGTGCGAAGAGATTATCGCTATTGTAGCCCATGGACTCATCAAACGCCTCCAACACGCCCGTATCGCAAAAGCCGTGATAGGTATCTCGGGGGGGCTTGATTCGACGTTGGCACTTTTGGCTACCTATCGTGCCTACGAAATAATGGGCAAAGATGCAAAAGATATTATCGCCATTACCATGCCAGGATTTGGCACGACAAACCGCACACAATCCAACGCTATAAAGCTTTGTGAAGCACTGGGTGTCACACTTCGCACTATTCCTATTAGCAATTTGGCTTTGGCAGAATTTGAAGCTATCAAGCACGATAAAGATACCCATGATGTCACCTACGAAAATGTCCAAGCACGCATACGAACGACTATCTTGATGAATATCGCCAACAAAGAGGGAGGTTTGGTGATAGGCACGGGGGATTTGAGTGAAATTGCTTTGGGATGGAGTACCTACAATGGGGATCACATGAGTATGTATGGACTCAATAGCGGTATTCCCAAGACGTTGATTAGCTATCTTGTAGAGTATTTTACCTACGATGAGAGCATTCAAGAGATTTTGGTTGATATTTTAGCCACTCCCATCTCGCCTGAATTGCTCCCTCCTGCCAACGATACCATTACACAAGAGACACAAACCATCATCGGTCCCTATGAATTGCACGATTTTTTCCTCTACCACATGATAAAATACGGAGCAAAACCCTCAAAAATACTCTTTTTGGCCCAGCATGCCTTTGAAGAGTACGACAAAGCTACGATTAAAAAGTGGCTTATCCTCTTTTTGCAACGCTTCTTTACCCAACAGTTCAAACGCAACGCCATGCCCGATGGTATCAAAGTAGGAACGATTGCCCTAAGTCCTCGTGCCGATTGGAAAATGCCCAGCGATGCCTCCTATCAAGCGTGGATAGAGGAGCTAGAAGGTTGATAAAATATTGACAAAAGGTACTTCATAAGGTACAATATTAAATATCAAAAAAGGATTTATCATGCAACCGATATTGGCAAACTACACAGCAAGTATAACCGAACTCAAAAAATCCCCCACGCAACTCCTCAAAGATGCAGGGGATGAAGCCGTAGCCATACTCAATCACAATGTAGCCAGTGCCTACCTTGTACCCAGTGCCTTATATGAAAAAATGATGGATATTATAGACGACTACTATCTTGCTCAGATAGTAAAGGAGAGATTAAACGACGGCGAAGAGCCAATTAGGGTAAATATAGATGAGCTATAATTTAGACTTCAAACCCAAAGCCCTAAAAGAGTGGAACAAACTCAACTCTCCTATCAAAACGCAATTTCAAAAGAAACTCAAAGAGAGATTGCAAAACCCAAGAGTACCCAAAGATAAACTCAGTGGCTATGAAAATGTCTATAAAATCAAACTACGAAGTTCTGGATTTAGGTTGGCGTATGAAGTCAAAGATGAAGAGATTGTAGTACTCGTACTCTCCGTGGGGAAACGAGAAAACAAGGATGTCTATGAAAATCTCGAAGATAGAATGGCATAATAAAATACCAAATACACAGTAGGAACGATTGCCCTAAGTCCTCGTAAGGTTGATAAAATATTGACAAAAGGTACTTCATGAGGTACAATATTAAATATCAAAAAAGGATTTATCATGCAACCGATATTGGCAAACTACACAGCAAGTATAACCGAACTCAAAAAATCCCCCACGCAACTCCTCAAAGATGCAGGGGATGAAGCCGTAGCCATACTCAATCACAATGTAGCCAGTGCCTACCTTGTACCCAGTGCCTTATATGAAAAAATGATGGATATTATAGACGACTACTATCTTGCTCAGATAGTAAAGGAGAGATTAAACGACGGCGAAGAGCCAATTAGGGTAAATATAGATGAGCTATAATTTAGACTTCAAACCCAAAGCCCTAAAAGAGTGGAACAAACTCAACTCTCCTATCAAAACGCAATTTCAAAAGAAACTCAAAGAGAGATTGCAAAACCCAAGAGTACCCAAAGATAAACTCAGTGGCTATGAAAATGTCTATAAAATCAAACTACGAAGTTCTGGATTTAGGTTGGCGTATGAAGTCAAAGATGAAGAGATTGTAGTACTCGTACTCTCCGTGGGGAAACGAGAAAACAAGGATGTCTATGAAAATCTCGAAGATAGAATGGCAGTAACCACTCACCCCATCACCTAAGCCAAAATTAAAGTAAAAAACCTCTAAAAA
>DYMA01000066.1 GCA_020721815.1 Sulfurovum sp.
CATTCCCCATAGAAAGGGCTTTTGATGGGTAATTTGACGGGAAGATTCGTTGAAAGAAAACGCAGCAATCCACGAAAAACGCTCATTGCCTAAGCCTATTTTGGTCGATATTACCCTCACGTCGTCGCCTCCGTTGTTGCGATTGTCGATATTTTCACCGCCCCCAAAAGTAGAGATACTCTCCACACCGTAGAGCCAATCAAGCCTAGAGTTGTAGGGCGTTTTTGCAGATAGCTGAGTATAGAGTGCATCGTAGAGTCCATGGGCATGGTAGTAGTAGCCTTGAAAGTTTGCACTATCCCAAACACCCTCTACACCCACATAACTCACACCCTCCCTAGCGTAACCACTCGCACTGTTGCGGGTATAATCTTGGCTAATATTGGTACGAAAGCGGTCTATATGCCCTATGGAGAGTTTGGTTTGGGGGTTTAGATTGACTATCGCACTCAATCCTTCGTAGCTGTAGGGGATTAGGCGTGTCGTATCATTGTTTAAGAGTGGAGTATCAAGCTGTTGTTTGCCCAAACGAATCTCAAAAGAGGCGTTTTGATAGTAGAGATAGAGTTGGGCTAGAGGATTTATATCGTTTCCTGCTTCATCGCACAGAGCGGTTTTGCAAGGATTTTTGGCATCCAATATCAAATGTGAAAAGTAGTGTTTGTAAGCCATACCCCAACCCCACAAAGGTTTGGAGCGATACGCCACAAAGCCACCCAATGCCGTAGCGTAGGAGTCGTTTTGTGTGGTATCTTCAAGTGCGTTGATGGTGTAGTGAAAGAGTTCAAAATGGTGATTCAAAACACCCACAGGAGTATCAAGAGCAAAAAGCGACAAAGGAGCAAAAAGAAGTCCCATGCGTTGAGCTATTGCCATGAATAGCCCCTACACCTCTGGGTAGAGATTGTGCCTCCCACCCTTTTGAGCCAAAAACTCTACCACTTTTTTTTGCCCCAACCGTTTGGCGTAATCTTTGGCACTCATGCCTGATTTATCGACTTTGTTAATTTCAGCTCCATGATTGAGCAACGTTTCGATGATAGCCAAATCGCTAAAACAACACGCCAACATCAACGGATTAATACCGCTTCGTCTTTGGGTCTCATTGACATTAATGCCCTCTTTGATAACAAAATCAACCACATCGTTGCGTTTAAATTTGATAGCTACATCCAATGCACTCAATCCATCTTCATTGAGTCCATGAATATCAACCCCATAACGCATCAAAAGCTCAATAAGTTCGACACTGGCGTATCGCCTAATAGCGTAAAACAAAATAGGGGTTTCATCAGGCTCGTCAAGCTCATACTCCTGCCCAATAACAACGGGCTGTGAGAGGTCGTATCCCTCTTGAAGGTATTTTTCAAGCACTACCAACGCATCGTTATCAATGGCTTCAAGCACTTTGGTCGTCATTTGAGTCTCTTGCATCTTATTTAAATGCCCCCAAACCGCCCAAACCGCTAAGCATTCCCATGGCTTGTGATTTTTTGTTATCCTCTACCATTTTGTTTATATCGTTCATGGTGGAAATGAGCAGGATTTGCAAAGACTCTTTGTCTTCAAGCAACGAATCATCAATGCTAAGATCAATAATCTCTCCATCTCCACTCGCCTCAATTTCGACCATACCTCCGCCCCCTTTGGCTTTGAGACGTGTCGATTTGACCTCCTCTTGAAGCTTGTTGGCTTGTTCTTGCATCTGTTCCATCATCTTGCCCATTTTGGACATATCAAAACCCTCAAACATCGTTTTCCTTTATTCTAGCCCTTCAAACTCTTGAGCTATGGTATTATCCTCTTCGACTATAACCACTTTTGGCTTAAAGTTATCTGCCTCATCGGGAGTCATATTGGTATAGGCGATGATAATAATCTTATCTCCTGCGTGTGCCTTTCGAGCCGCTGCACCGTTGATACAAATGTCTCGTTTGCCTCGCTCGCCTGCGATAATGTAGGTAGAAAATCGCTCACCGTTATTGATATTGACAATATCAACTTTTTGTCCCACACGCATATTGGCAGCATCAAGCAACTCTTGATCAATGGTAATAGAACCTACATAGTTTAAATTGGCATCGGTGACTGTGGCTCTGTGAATTTTGCTATAAAGCATCTCAATAGTCATTCATCATATCCTTTAATCTCTTTTATATCTTTATATTATACCAAAATCGGGGGTTAATAGATTAATTGGGGAGTAGCGAGTGCAAATTAGATAAGCAAAACCCTAAGCATTTAGCCTAAGGTTCTAGCATTAACGTGTCATTTGAGCTGGAGAGATAGGCTCACCCCACATCTGCTCATCGATGACATACTCTTGCACAATATTTCCGCCAATAATATGCTCTTCAATGATACGATCAATCTTCTCTTTAGTCAAACCTACATACATCGTATGCCCTGGTTCTACAAGCATCACAGGACCTTGTTGGCAACGGTTAAGGCATCCTGTTTGGATGGGAGCAACCGTACCGATAATCCCTTTTTGCATCAATCTTTGACCAAGGTGGGCAAAAAGCTCCATCGATTGGGGGTTGTTTTGACTTACACAGCTAGGCTTTGGCATACCTGGAGGCGCACTTTGCTGACACTTGAAGATATAAAAAGCGGGTTGTGGAATCGCCATCATCATATTTTATCCTTGTTGTTGGTTAATTAGGAGTAATTTACTCTTGTTTTGAAATCATACCAAAAAAACCTCTATTTAACTTTAAAGCACAACAAGTTGGATATACTTATAATTATATTTCTCTTTGGAGTCGCCATGCAACGCAATCAAATCTACAACATTCCCAATCTTTTGGCTTTTATCCGATTGATGCTTGCGCCTTTGATGTTTTTTTTGCTTGTCAATCGAGATGCCTCTTTTTTGGTCGCTATTGACCCCTCGTGGCTCGATTTTTTTGCTGCGTTTATCTTTGTCATTGCGAGTATTACCGATTTTTTTGATGGTCTTATCGCGCGTACGTTTGATCAAATCACCATGGTGGGCAAAATCCTTGACCCTTTGGCGGATAAGATGCTCACCCTTGCGGGATTTTTGGGACTGATGATGCTTGAACGAGCCGATAGTTGGGTGGTCTTTTTGATTTTGACACGAGAGCTTTTTATTACAGGATTGCGTGTTTCGGCGGTGAGTCAAAATATCGATATAGCAGCCTCAATGGCGGGTAAAATCAAAACCGTCGTACAGATGATTGCTATTGGCTTTTTGCTTATGGGGTGGTGTTGTGGGGAGGTTTTGCTCTATATTGCCCTAGCTTTGACACTCTATTCGGGCTATGAGTATGTGCGAGATTTCTTTAGAGGTATAGAGCTATCATGAAACGCCTTAGAGATGCTCTATTGCTCAAACAGCTCTACCAACTCAAAGATTTGGATTATCAATACATTGATTTAAACCTCGAAGATAACGCAACCAATGACCCCACCTCTTTGCCCGATACCCTACCCCAGCTCAACACCCTTATGGCATCGTGTCATTTGTGCAGCATCTCCAAAGTACGCCAAAACGTCGTTGTTGGTACGGGAAGTGCGCAAGCCACTATTGTTTTTGTAGGTTTTAAGCCCACCATGGTAGATAGCTCCAATCGCAACATACTAAGCGGCTCCAAAGGCGAAATGCTTGTAAAGATTATCGAAAATGTATTGCAAATCCCTCGTGAAAATGTCTATATCACCAATCTTATCAAATGCTACCCCAAAAACGACAAAACCATTGAAGCAAGTGAGGTTTACAGTTGTCTAAGCTACCTCCAAAAAGAGCTTGAGATCATTCATCCCAAAATCGTCGTAACGATGGGATGGGAAGCGTTTCATTACCTTACACAAGAGAGTATCACCCTAGAAGAGGTACATGGCAAAATCATTCAACACGAAAAGTTTGCCCTTATGCCTATCTATGATTTGACACACGTCCTCAAAAACCCCTCTCTCAAAAAAGACCTCTACGGCGATATGCTTAGGCTCAAAGAGTTTATAGGGAGAGGGAAAAATTGATTTTTGAGTAGTAAGCTGTAGGTTCGGCTTTAGCCGAACATTTAAAAGTTATTGAATGTCTCTAACTGATGGCTTTTAACCACCAAAGCTTCTTTTACTAATTTGCGGTTAATGTTACCGTTACTGTCTCGCCACACTCCACATAAACATCTGGAATCAACCATTCGCTAGAACCCAATATTCCCTTGGCGTTCACATCAATCATTCTATCGCACAGCGTAGTAACAAAATCAACTTTGCTATTATTTTTAATGTATTGGTCACTTGTAATCATATCATTACCCCAACTACTACTAGCAACATCTTTAAAGTAGAGTTGATATACGTCAATAGTGGTTGTGTTATTAATACGAACCGTAGCCGTTGTAGCTCCATCATCAAAAATATCATTGAGTCCACCCTCTCCGCCTCCACAACCAAACATAAACAAACTACTTGTAATCACAATCAAACTTTTGATTTTCATCAATGTGCACTCCTTTAAAATTATAATACCCAAAGTATAAAATAAATTTTTAAAGGACTTTATGAAACTTTGGTGTAATGTTGGTGAAAAGTTTGGTGTAAATCTATCTTTTGGTCTAAAAAACAAGCTAACTTGTATTACTATATAATTTTAAAAATATTAATGAAAGATAGTGATAATGCGTGAAGATGATAAGCTGCTCTCTCAAAAATTAGATTATATTTTGGATCACTATATGAGTGCTTCGGATGTGGCACGGGCATTTGGATTTAAGTCCAACTCGATGATTACAGCCATGAGACAAACAAACAACCCCAAAGTAATCTCCAAACTGCACAAAGATGGACTAGAGAAGTATTTTAATATCCCTCTAAGTATATGGGACAAAGAGGTGACTATCGAAGCCATGCCTACGATAATCCAATCCTATCAAAACCATCAAAAAAGTACCGCCCCCCCAGCTCCCTTTTGAGGGCAATCCCACACTGCTAGAGCGATTGGTGGGTGAGTGGTATGCCTATTTTTATTCGAGCCAAATAGATGCCCTGCCCCACACCATCAAGCACACTATCGACACAAATGGCAAAGTAGAAGATGAAAACGGCAACCGTGGGCAACTCTTTTTGGGTAGCCATCAATCGATGATTATCAAAGAGGCACAAAACAGTAAAAACCTTGTCTCTTATACCTTTACCAATAGTCAAGTAGCTTACGCCACCTTTGTTTTTACCCTCACCTCCAAAAGCGATAAGGTCAATGAAGAGATGCTCAATTTTGGGTTTTTTTCCAAAAAGAGATTTGAAGCAGATGCAATCAAAACCCTTTTGGGTGCAAAAGAGAAGATGCAAATGAAGATAGATAAAGAGTTTCTGGAGAGGGTGGCAGTACTCTAAAATATGTTATAATCGTGTAGGTTATGACCAATTCAATTAAAAGGGAGGGCGTGGTGAATATAGAAAAAGAGATTAACCAAGCACTGATGTATCAAATGCAAGGACAAGCTCTAATGTTGGATGATAGTGTCAAAGCCTTAGAGTATTTGCAAAAAGCCCATGAGCTTAATACAAAGTATGTTGGAACCAAGCACGACACAATGGCTATTTTAGAAAGTCTTATCGGGCAAGTCTATTACAGTCTAAACCAAAAAGACAAAGCACTCCAACAAGCTATCAAATCAAAAGAGCTACTTGAAGCGTTGATGCAAAAAAATGAAGCAACGCTTAGCGCACAAAAAAAGATGAACATTACTACAATTTAGCCAATGGGTATTGGAGACTTTTTCGCTATTATTATGAAGAAGAAACAACTCGGGATAAAGCAAAAGAACATTATGATTTAGCACTGACCACATTTCAAAAAATTTCAATGGATTTTCCACATATAGCCAATGTCTATGAATCCATAGCAAAAGCCTATTGGATGCTTAATAGATTAGATGAAGCTTTGGAGTATAATCAAGAGGCTCTTCAAAAGTTTATAAAACGAGAAAACAGTGGCAAAAAGCCTATAGACCTAAATCCCTACAATCACTACTACCAACGACGGGTAATTATCAAAATCTATGTCAGTATGGCACTCATCCATCAAAGAAAGCATAATCATGAAAAAGCCCTACAAAATATAGAACAAGCCATAATTTGGGGAGAGCATATCGTATCAAAGCAAGACTATACTTTGGTTGATGTTTATTATCTTGCCTCCACCATCTATCACGATATGTCGATATGGGATAAAGCCTACCATTATGCCCTCAAAGCCTTTAATTTGCGAAAAGATTTTAGGGATAATAATTTTACGGTACTTGATAACGATACCAAAGAACAATCTTTGAACAATGAAGAGTACATACGCTATATCCCTCAACTTCTCAAAGCATCCTATAGCTATCTTAGGGAGACTGTAGAGACAAAAAATGAGTCTGCTATGATAAGTTTGCTTCGAGATAGTTTCAAGGCGGTCATAAACTACAAAGGCGAAGTATCCAATTTCAATTCCATAGTCTCTCTCATAGAGGCCCAAACCGATAATCAAAACACCAAAGAGAGTATTGGGCAATTAAAAAAACTCAAAACAAACCTCTCCAAACTCTATCAAAATTTTGATAGAGACAACACGCAAAAGATAGAAATAATCAAAAAACAGATAAGTGACATTGAGATAGAACTAAGCAAACACTCCAATACATTCAAAGCCTTTTTAGAGCTTCAAAATATCACCTATCAAGATATCGCCTCATACCTTAAACCCCATCAACTCTACATCGATTGCATTAAAGCCGATGGTCTTTATTATATTTTTACGATAGATGCTCAAGGCAATATTATGATGAAGCATACGCCTCAAAGTTTTGAAGATAAGCTCAAAAGTTATATTCAAGCCATCAAAACAAAATCGTATGATGCCAAATATCAATCGCAAGAGATATATAAAATATTTGGATTTTATCAACTTACACACTACAGAGACTACATCATCTCCCCCGATGGATTGCTCAACTTTATTCCTTTTGAAGCCCTGCATGATGGTACGAGCTATTTGATTGAATCCAAAACCATTAGCTATGCATCAAACGCCAAAGAGTTTATCAAAGAGCATCGACGCAAAGCACAAACTCGTAGCAATGGGGATATTGTTGTCTTTGCCAATGCCGATTTTAATATGAAATTTAGAGATGGGAGCAGAGGCGTACCGCCGTTGCTTAATCAAAGCTTTGGAGCATTGGAGGGGACACAAAAAGAAGCCGATACCATTAAGGGCTATTACCCCAATGCCCAAATCTATACCCAACAAGAGGCCACAGTTGAAAATCTCATGAATGTACACAATCCTAAAATCTTGCATATCGCTACGCATGGGTTTTATTTGGAGGACAAAAACATGAGCAATAGTTTGCAAAAGAGCGGATTGGCGTTGAGCGGTGCAGCACAAGCCAAAAAAATAGGCGATACACGGGGTATTGTCACCGCTTTGAGTCTCTCCACACTCAATCTTGCTCAAACTCATTTGGTTGTACTCTCGGCGTGTGAGACGGGGCTAGGGGATTTGCACAACTTTGATAGTGTCAGCTCCCTTGCAAGTGCCTTTATTCAAGCGGGGAGCAAAAATGTGATAATGAGTCTATGGAAGATAGATGATGAAGCCACCTCAAAGCTTATCAAAGCCTTTTACGATATGATTGCACAAGGTAAAAATTACAAAGATGCCCTAAGAGGGGCCAAATTAACAATGATAGAGCAAGATCCATTTCATTGGAGTGCTTTAACACTGCATGGAGTATAGATGAAAAAAGAGATTTTTAAGATAGGACTATTGGTATTTGTGATATACAGCAATATGGCGGTAGTATCATTAGGAGACGACAAAAAACCCGTCGATGAAGGAAAAGAGATCCTAAGAGGTGGCGAAGCAGGTGAAAACAATATCACGGTAGAAGAGACCGATACAACCATTGTCTTGAAATTTGCTATCGTAGAACACTTGCCTATTACACTTACAATCGAACGAAACGGTGAAGTGGTGTTTGAAGAGGTTAATGAAAACGAAGAGGAGATAGGCTTTGAGATTGCAAAAGAGAGCATTCAAGAGGGCGATACAATCATCATTCGCAACCGATTTGAAGAGGTAGCTAGGATAGAAATATCAAAAGAGTAGCGTTGGGTTAATAGCCCAACACGGAAGCCCAATATCTATTGTATTGACGGTCGAACGGGAATAGCTCTTTGCTTCTATTTAATCGTTTATCATTATGATAATACCAAAACGATACTTATACTTTTAATATTTCACCAAAATTTGTTATACTTACTCTATAGTAGAGTAGAATTTTTCAAGGATTGATGATGCAAACGATTGAACTCAAAATCAAAGAGGGAGCGTACGATAAGATTGTCTATTTGTTGGAGCATTTTAAAGATGAGTTGGAGATTATTTACCACAACACTACGCAAAACAAACAACCCAACAATACCCCTCTATCCCAACACCTTGATAAAGAGATAAAAAATTTAAAAGTAGTCAATCAAAAAGGGGCAGATGAGACAGCCCTATTTATCAAAGAGATTAATCAAGCCTTTGGTGATGAGTACCAAAGAGGCTCAATCACACTTAATCATCACCGATAATATCAATGACTTTAAAGCCTCCAATATAGAGGTGATAACGGCTAAAGAGTTCTATGCAAAGTATATAGAGGAGTTAGTGCCAACTCTTTTTGACGATTGATAAACATCTTTAGCCTTTATTCGTTTTTGTATTATAATAATATCAAAACGATACTTAACGCCAATAGGGGCTTAATTACCCTCCAAACATATTTCGTATTCTATATAGTAGAGTGCCTCTTTGAGCATATTGTCATTGGGGTCATTTTGTGGATAGTCCAAAGTATCTTGGGCTTCGCAAGTAGGTGCGATACCGCCATAAAAATTCCCCTCGCCGTTGGCATTGACTATCTCAAAATTGATAAGCCAATAGATATACTCCCCATAGCTTCGACCGTGCATTCCCACAGGTTTGCCGTGGGTAGTTGTGCCGATAGTATAGACATCGATATAGGGTTTGAGCGAATTAATCACCACTTCACTAGCCGAAGCACTTCGTGGTGTCGTAAGAAAAAAGATACGTTTAAGGTTTGAGAGTGAATTGGAGTCTTTTTCAAACGCATAGTAGCTATCTTGATAGGATTGATGGGGATTGTGTTGCAAGACAAACTGTATCTTGGAATCATGGGCGTATCCCGCTATCTTGTCCATCAAGTTACTCGCCGTCGTGAGATACCCCCCACCGTTGTAACGCACATCGATAATCAACTCCTCAATGTTTTGCTCTTTGAAAATATCAAACGCCCTATCAAACTCCTCATAACTCGAAGAGCTAAATTGATCATACCGCATCCATCCGACCTTTTTGCCGCTTGGAGTGGTGAGGATTTGGTGTTGGGTGACTTGATAATTATAAATAGCAGGTGCCATGGTGATTTGCAGACCCTTATCGCCTCTAAGGAGTCCAAAGGTAGCCTCTTCATTCAAGCGACTTCTAGCTTCCGATAACCCTTGGGCGGTGATATTTTCATCATTGATAGAGACAAGAATATCGCCTCGCTCCAATCCCGCACTTTGGGCAGGAGAACCCAAAACGACGCTCGTAATTTGAAACGTTTGCGTCTCATAAGTAAACCCAAAGCTCCCACTTGAGGTTTGATTGGCGAAGTTTTCATACTCCTCGTAGGTCTCAGAGTAGCTCCATCTATCAAGCTCTTGATAACGCAAAGCATCAATCATAGCTTGTGGATTGTCGTAGAGGTTTGTATCGATAGCAATATCGATTTTGTCGTACCACAAATACTCCGTAGCAAAGAGCAAACGTAAAAATTGTTTATCACTGCTCGTAAAATCGCTTACGCTTGGACTATTCGTACTCGAACTTTGGGTTTTGTTGTCATCATAAATAGGGAAACTACTCGACGTCGCTCCACCGCCTCCACCGCATCCCACAAGCCCAAACGCCAGAGCCATAACATATACAAATACTCTCATCCTATCCCCTAATATTTAAAAAATTGCGTGTTGTAATATCATCGTAGGGATGATTGAGCTTTTCAAAGGCTTGGTAACTCTCTAGTGCCTCTTTGAAATCGCTACTTTTGCGACTCTCCTCCTCTAGTACCTCTTGCAAAACCTCTTTGGCTTTGGTAATCACATCACTTGGAAACTCCTTAATCTCAACACTTTCGGGCAACTCTTGAAGTGCCAAAGCGTTTTTGTAGCGAAACTCATTGAGCATATTGGTTGTCATCTCACTAGCAGCACAACTAATAATGGCTTGATGCTCTTTGGAGAGAGTATTCCAGCGATTGAGATTAAAGGTGATTTCAAGTATCGAACCAGGTTCATGCCATCCTTTGTAGTAGTAGGGTGCTACTTTGGCAAAGCCCATCAATGTATCAAGAGCGGGTCCCACCCATTCGGTGGCATCAATCGTACCTCTTTCGAGTGCGGTATAGATTTCACCTGGAGGGAGCAAAACGGGATTGACTCCCAATCGCTCCATCACCTCGCCTCCTAGCCCTGGGATACGCATCTTAAGCCCTTTGAGGTCTTGGAGTGAAAGAATTTGTTTTTTAAACCATCCCCCCATCTGCGGCCCTGTTGTCCCTCCAATGAGAGGATAGAGATTAAATTTAGCATACATTTTACGCCACAGCTCCATCCCTCCACCAAAGTGCATCCACGTTACCATCTCTTCACTCGTAAGCCCCAAAGGCATACCCCCAAAGATAGAAAAAGCGGAGTTTTTGCCTTTCCAGTAATAGACTCCCGAGTGAAACGCATCGATTTGAGCGTTGCTTGTGGTGTCAAAAACCGCCAAAGCGGGTACTAAAATATCTTTGGGATAGACTTTAATCTCTAGCGTCCCACCGCTTAGCTCTTTGCAACGAGCCGCAAAAGCATCAACTCCTGTACCCATAATAGGAAAGTGTGCAGGCCACGAGGTGGAGAGCTTGAGTGTGGTCTTTTTGCCTTTGTTGATAGTGATGCTTTGATGCTCTTGGGGTCTTTGACATCCGCCTAGTCCTATAGCCCCCATAGCAATAGCACCATTTTTAATAAATTCTCTTCGTTTCATGGTTAAAACTCTCTTTTAAAGATTGCGATAGTTAAATAGCTTAATTATACAATAATGATAGTTAGTGATAGATTGTAAATGTTTATGAAACAACAGCTACACCCTCCCCCACTCCATCTTGCTAATATTTCTATCTTTGGTATCAAACTCTATCCCTACGAGATAAATATCTCTTCCATCGCTTAGATATTTTTCATAATACCTCTTATCTTTGATTTGAGCCAAAGCATCCGTTGCATCGACTTTGAACTCTATGATATAGATTGTATGGGGAAGTTTGAGTGTCAAATCAATGCGTCCTTTAGAGGTGACATCCTCGCCTATCACCTCAATACCCAACGATTTGATATAGCTATAAAATACTGAAACATAATAGCCCTCATACTCGTACATTTTGTTTTCGGTAAAGAGATTATAAGGAATAGAGGCGTAGAGAGAGATAATGTGGGTACGAAGATTTGTCATATCTCCCTCTAGTAGTGCTTTGTAGATAGCATTTTTGGTGATTTTTGAGTTTTGGATTTTGGAGATAAAGTCTGCAACAGAGCCCAAAAATGAGACTCTTACCTCTTGATTGGGGATTGTGAGTGCGTATTCCATCCCATCGTATGACTCTTGTGCTTTTTCAATCGTCAAATACCCCGTTTGCCACATCAATGTTTCAAGTTCGATATAATCAACAT
>DYMA01000245.1 GCA_020721815.1 Sulfurovum sp.
ATCGTCTTTGGCAAAACGTTGCAAAAAAAGCGTGACTTTGGCTTCCAATGCCTCTGGGGGTGTGTTGTTTGCGATTTTTGCTTGCACGGTTTACTCCATTGTCATCTCAATCATCTTGCCATTGACAATCTCGCCAAACTCTACCCCAAAGGCAAAACACTCATAAAGCTCCTCTTTGGTAGGAATAAGCTTAATCTTTTTGGGGGCTAGAGGCACTCGAAATTTGAGGTGCTTCAATCGCCCGTTCATCATATCCACCGCCTCTCCACTCCATCCGTAGCTCCCAAAACATCCGCCCACTTTGCCCTTTTTTTCAAGGAGCATCATACAGCTTAGTAGATCCCATACGGGCTTGGGTACGTCACCGTTGATCGTAGGAGAGCCGATAAGTACACCCGTGGACTCCTCAAGGATAGTGAGCATATTGCCCTCATCCAAAGCTGTCAAATCGTAAATATTGGCAATAAGATTGGTTTGAGATTCGACTCCATCGTAGATAGCGTGTGCCATATCTTTGGTGTTTTTGTAGCTTGTGACATAGAATATTGAGATAATCTTTTTGCCGTGGAGTCTATCGTCACGACTGCTCCATTTGGCGTATTTGTCGATATATTTTTGGGGATTGTGACGAATAATAGGGCCGTGCAGATTGCAAATAATATCAATAGGGGCTTTTTCATAGAGTCTTAGAGCATTAAGCACGTCGCTTTTGAAAGGACGCATAATATGCTCGTAATAGTACTTGAAGGCATAATCAAAATCCCCCACCAAATCATCAAAGAGCCGTGAGTCATAGTAGTGACTCCCAAAGACATCACCGCTAAAGAGGATTTTGTCTTCTACCAAATACGAACTCATGGTTTCGGGCCAATGGAGATTGGGGGTACTCAAAAAGCGTATCGTTTTGCCTCCAAAATGCAACTCTTTGTTTGTCCAAACATTCTCTAGCTCCAAATCCTCTTGTTTGGCGATGGATTTGAGCATCGGACGTGCCATGGGAGAGATAAAGATTTTGGCACTTTTGGCACGACTTGCAAGCGTTGGCAATGCCCCGCTATGGTCGGGTTCTAGGTGGTGCATGATGATGTATTTGATCTCTTCGTAGCTACAAAGTGACTCTATTTTGGCAAAAAACTCCTCCTCAAACTCCTCTTTGACAGTATCAAAGATAATGACCCCCTCGTGGGTTTTGAGCAAATAGGCATTGTAGGTAGTCCCATTTGCAGTCTTCATAATGATGTCAAAAGTTCGGATATTGGCATCGCTTACACCGATATAGTAGAGGTTGTTTTTGATTTTAATCGCCTGTTTCATAGAAGCCTCTATGCAAGAGGCGTTCCTAAGAGGGTGCGAAATAACAATGGTTAAAATTCTTCCTCGTTCCCACCGAGGACGAGAGTGTGAAATAATAAACCCTTCGACTAGGCTCAGGGTGAACGGATAGCGTAAAACCGTTCGTGCTGAGCTTGTCGAAGCACTTTTTTGGCAGTTATTTCACACTCTCAGGACGGATGGGAACGAGCACAATCAATCACTTTGCTCTTCGTGCCAAGTTACGCATCAAGACTAATCAAATGGCTTATCGGGAGTTACTATTTTTTGCTATACTTATTGCATAATTATAATTTAATGGAGTGAAATATGACTACAATGACAGTAAAAGTTGCTAGTAATGATCAAAGTTTCCTGCAAAGTTCCAAAAACTTTGTTACGAACTATTCAGATGTTTCATTTAGTGTTAAAGAACAAAAA
>DYMA01000246.1 GCA_020721815.1 Sulfurovum sp.
GATTTTTCTTATACAAAAGAGGCTACGGACGGTTGTCAAGGTACGATTATAGTTTCCCAAAAGTTCAGACAACTCTATTTAAAAGAGAAACTAAAAGGTGGCTATTTCGATAATGTTTTTGAAATAGGAACAGATGCGTTTGAATGGTATAATGAAAAAATAGCTCAACTTGCAAATGATTTAGTGAAATATGAACAGCCACACGTTATAGGTATGACTAACCATATTGATCCAAAAAATCTTGTTAATGGCGTTTTACCTGATGGGTACTAAAAAGTTATGACTTTGATGTTACATGTAAACCGCTTTCTCCTTCTCCTCACCCTCTTGGCATGTACCCACCTACATGCCAACCCAATCCCCATACAACAAAAAATCGGCAACTTCTCCTTCACCGTAACAGACTTTCCTCGTTGCGAAGCTCTAGCTTCGACAATGCTCTATTGGTGGTTTGAACTTTCATAGAACTTCTATACCTCCTTTTTGTAGGTTTGGCACTGCCAAACGATAAGAACTATTGTATAGGGTTTAAAAGTTTACAATCTCAAAAGATGATTTTGTTAAAACACCCTTCTCTTAAATCCCTCATTTCCTTTAGACGTTTGGCAGTGCCAAACCTACGGGATTTATGCTATAATTAAATGAAAAATTCACAAGGAGCGTATAATGCATATCAATCAAATTGCAAGTGAAGCTCTACAACTCAACCCCAAAGATAGAGCCACTCTTGCTATGAGTATATGAGAGAGTTTAGAAGACCCCTGCATTGCTTCACAAAATATATCCGATGATGAGGCAATAGAGTTAGCAATAAAACGAGACCAAGAAATTGAAAATGGCAAAATAAAACCTATATCACATAATGAGCTAATGAATAGACTGCGTAGCAATGCAGATTGAATACCATCCTAATTTTCCTCGTTCCCATCGTCTGAGAGTGTGAAATAATAAACCCTTCGACTAGGCTCAGGGTGAACGGATAGCGTAAAACCGTTCGTGCCCAGCTTGTCGAAGCACTTTTTTAGCAGTTATTTCACACTCTCTCTCGATGGGAACGCATACGACAACTTGTATGCAAAAATGACATAATCGTGTTATAATCACCCCATGGGAAGAAGCAGATATAAAATTTATGAACCGACACATCCACATTTCATCACTTGTACGATACTCAACTGGTTACCTGTATTCACTAGAGTAGAGAGTGCAGATATTATCATACAGAGTCTCAAGTACCTCCAAAGAGAAGAGGGACTTAGACTCTATGCGTTCGTGATACTCGAAAACCACATCCATTTGGTAGTCGGCAGTGATGACATAGCCAAAAGTATGCGACACTTCAAATCATTCACAGCTAAAGAGATACTTAAATTACTTCAAAAAGCGAATGCTACGGTTTTGTTAGAACAGTTCAAATTCTACAAAAAGGCTCATAAAACTACAGCAGAGTATCAGATATGGCAAGAGGGAATACAACCAAAACTCATACAAACAGATGCTATGATGATATCTAAAATCAATTACATACACAACAATCCAGTCAAAAGAGGATATGCGGATGTGGCTTGGCATTGGAGATACTCAAGTGCTAGAAACTACGAGGGGATGGATGGGTTGATAGAGATTGAGAGGTTTTGGTAGATGGAGTTTAAGTATGCATTCCCATCGAGAGAGAGTGTGAAATAATAAACCCTTCGACTAGGCTCAGGGTGAACGGATAGCGT
>DYMA01000067.1 GCA_020721815.1 Sulfurovum sp.
AGAGGTTTTTTACTTTAATTTTGGCTTAGGTGATGGGGTGAGTGGTTACGAAAATTTTATCCAAAAAGAAATTAAAGATTATGTTTTTTTAAAAAAATTAAATACCGTACCGTTTCAAATCCATCAAACCCCCTTAAAATCGGGTCAGTGTTGCAACTTCTCTCTTGTTTCATTTATCAAGGAAATAGTTTGTAAATATCTTTACGATGCAAAAAACGAATAACTGTTATCTCATTATCCTCATAGCGAAAACCTAGACGATGGTTTCCTATTTTAAGCCTAAAGTAGCTATTGTAGCCTTTGAGCTTTTTGATACTACGCAATTCAATCAGCTCGTTTGCATTTTCAAACTCAATAATTTTTGCTTTTAATTGACTGGCGATTGATTGTTCGTTAAGCTTCTTAATATCTTTGAGAAAGTGCTTATCGAAATGGACAATCACGCTATCTCATTGAGTGCATTGAATACATCATCTTTTGTTACAAACTCTTTGCTATCACTCTCTTGAAGAATTTTAGCAAATTTTTTCTCTTCCAAATCCTCAATGATTAAACCGTATAGATAGTGTTGCATATCATCAGCTGTTTTGAAATAGGAGCGTAGTGTTTGTTCTATGTTTTTATCTTCAATCTCAAAAGCAATCATATCTAACCTTTTTGATTAAAGTATAACATAAAACCTATTTCAAAATCCCCTTAAAATCGGGTAGGTTTTGATTAAAAATAGTCAAGATTTCCAAAACATCATCCTCGCTATTAATCTCATAGACAATAGTATAGCCATGATATATCATATCTCGAATATTGGGATTTTCATAATAGATAGATTGACGACATTGATAAGGAGAACTTGGTATGTTTTTGATAGCAGTTTTTAGGTTTTGTACAAACTTAATTGATGCGGTACGTTTGTCTCTTTTGATATATAAAGCAATGAGGCGAAGTTCTTGTTTAAACTGGTTGGACTCTTTGATTTTCACGCTTCTAGCTCTTTTATCAACTCATCCATGGAGCTATCGAAGTCGTACATTGGCATCTTTTGGGATTTTATATCCTCTCGCAACTGCAAAAGTCTCTCTTTGCGTTCATAATAATAGGCATCAAGTTTAAGGTTTTTATCATTTGATGAAGATAGAGAGTAGCTATTGATGAGACTATTTTTGAGTTCTTGAAGGAGTGTCATTACACTATCAACCTTGCTATCTTCGACATGGAGCGTAATCGTTTGCATAAAAACTCCTTTTTGATTGAAGTATAACATAAATCAATACTATTTACAAATCCAAAATCTACACAAACAATAAAACAACCATTTCAATCCAAAATTCCCGTAGGGTGGGCTTTAGCCCACCAAATAGACAATAAAACCTATTTCAAAATCCCCTTAAAATCGGGTCAGTGTTGTAACCCCTCTACATAGCGTAAGATAGGGCTTTGGTATTCTTAAGCGAAACTTTCATGAAAAAACAGTGAATTGTGAAATAACTTTTAATTATCGGATTGTAATCTATGTTTGCTTTAAAAGCCCTTAAATAGAGAGTTTGTTTAGATTTTTTGTTCTCTTTGAGCAAGATTACTTTTTGTAATAGTTCGATTTTCAATCCTTTGTCTAAACTTTTTTGAAACTAAAAATTATTTTTTAGTTGTATTTTGTAGAAATAGTTATAGATTAGATAGGCTTTTTGTCTGCTAAGTGTCGCTAGAGTCTCTTTGTGGTAGAGCAGTCCATTGCTATCAATACCCAGCTTTTGCCCTTGATACTCTATGCTTTTTGCGGTATCGGTTTGCAAATCTTTGCGAAATTCCCTTAAAAACTCAAAAAAATCATCACTCTTCTCATTTTTGCTCTTTTGTTGAGTTTGTTGCGTTTGTGCTTTGAGCAAAGCTTTGAGTTCTTGAATCTCTTCAAAAAGCTCATCCGCCCATTTAGGGCGTTTGGAGGATGGATTATCAAATATCTTATCGATTTGTTGGTAGATGTTTTGCACTATTTAGCCTTTGATGATAGTGGGGTTTTGCAAATCAATCGCACTATTGATAGATAGAGAGTGTTTTGTGTCTATTTGATAGATACGCACATCATCATGGTCGGCATCGATTAGACTCGTAAGCTCGTCTATCCTAGCCTTAAGTTCTATCTTGGAGACATTTGGATACAAAAAAATAGATTTTTGGATACGCATAGCGTAGCATTCAAGATATTTTGATACCTTTGCAAGGCGTTTGGGCGAAGATATATCGTATCCTATCACAAAATCATATTTTTTCATCAATCATCTTTCTTATAGTTGCTATCTCATGGTCAATTTGCGGTTTAAGTATCTCCACAAAAGCCACAAACTCTTTCCATATTTTTTTACGCCCCTCGTATTTGAGATAGACACCGCCATTTTTGTAGCTAAAGTCTTTGATTTCAAGGAGTTCATTTTTGAATATACCCAAAACTGCTTGATTGATAGCAGCACGAAAAATTTCTAAAATATCCGATGATAGAGCATTGTGTCTCCTAAAGGCTTGATGCAAATAGCCAATAGAAGGCTCAAATCCATGAGAGAGTAGCTTGATAGTGATAATATTATAAATAAGCGAATACCAAAATGAGAGCATTGCATTGAGTGGGTCAAGTGGTGGCTTTTTGGAGCGTTGGGATTTGTGAAAGTTTTGAGAAATGAGAGTAAAAAACTTCTCAAAATAGTCTCGCGCAAACGCTCCCTCTATCCCCCTCATCTCATCAATACTCTTGGCAATTTTAAGATGATTCAATGCTACATCGAGTTGAATATCCATACCATTGGCTTTGAGTTGTGCATGGTGATGGGTGAACTTTTGTCTCAAAAAATAGTGAGCAAACTCCATTTTGTATTCCAAAGAGCGATATTGAGCGAGTTTAAGCTCTGCATTTTTGCTATTGGCACTTGAAATGAGTGCGATATGGTTGTTATTGGAGGCGATAATGAGTATGGATAGATTGGCTTTTGTGAGTTTGAGTATATCATTGGTGTGGATTGTGGCTTGATGGTTGAGTAGCACAGTATCAATGAGATTGAGAGGGATATTGTGCGTAGGAAGCTTGATAGCTCCATTGTCTATCTTGATAGTAATATCTTTTTGATCAATAATAGCCAGTCTCATACAATAATCACTCCCTTATGATACTCCAAAGTCTCCGCCTTGCCCAATAAAATCGGTTTGCCAACGATTTTGATAACGTTCACCCTATCTTCATTCTCAATCAAAGGCTCAAGTTGCTGTATCATTTCACGGCACAAAATGTGCGTTAGAGGCATCTCAAGAGCCGATTTTTGCCCAGATAGGGCGTAGCTATAGAGCAGTTTGCGTACTTTATAGAGTCTTTTTGGATTGTATATATCGTAGGCTACTAAAAAGTTTTGCATCATCAACTATCATCTGATTTTGAGGCTTTATAGTTCTCATAACGACATTTTGCACCTTTTTTGACAATATCCGCAAAATCATTACCGTTAAGCTCTTTTAGGAGCTTGTCACGTATTTGCTCCTCTTGTGGAGTCAGCGGTGTACTTATATCTACTTTAAGCCAATTGATATCAGGTTTGCTTCCATTAAAACTTTTGCGATATTCACTTAGGAAACATTGCCCTATAGATTCGAGCAATACCTCTCCAGCATTTATATCTTCCCACGCAACACGCTCTAGCACAATGCGTACGAGAGAGAGTTCAATGCTCTTATTGTCAGTGCCATCAACCTCGCTATTGCCTCTAGCAGTACTACTCATCAAAAAGTAAAATGGCCACCGCAAAGCCTCACCGTAGGACGAACCAATAAACGACGCTCTGGTTCTATCAATGCGATACTTATATCCGCCCGATGCATAGTGAAACGGGGAAATGACCAAACCAATCAACATCCAATAGAAAATTATTTTAGCTTTCATTACAGCTCCTAACATTTATTTGGATTATTATCTTCAAATATATCGTCAAGAAATGTCTAAAAGAGGCTCTCTTTGGTAAGATTTTGAAGTGTTTGCTCCAATTTGGCAATATACTCCTCTCGTAACTCTTTGGGTTGGACAATGATAAGGTCGGGTAGCCACTTTTGGATAAGTGGCAGTATCTCTATAGATTGGGTATAGTCTAGGCTAAAGAGTACGCTTCCATCCTCGCACTCTTGGATAAATTTTTGTGAGGGTAGCACCTTTTTCATATCGGATTTGAAGTAACGTGCCACATTGGGAGTAGCTCGAATGATGGCTTTTTGTCGTGCGACATCGTAGAGCGTCATGGCGTTTTGCACATCGTTTTCCAAAAAGTTGATATATTGCTCAAAATCAAGCTTAAAGCGGTTTTTGGTGGAGTAGCGGTGATCTTTGCAAAACTCTATCTTTTTGATAAAGGCAAGTCGCCCAAACCGATAACGCCTCTTTCTTTGTTCTTGATACTCAAAGGCTAGATACCAATTGTTGCTCACAAAGATGATTTTGATAGGCTTAACTTCACGGAAGCTAAAATGGGGCAAAGCGTAGAGAAATTCAAGCTTAAGATAGAGATGCTCCTCTATGGCATAGGTGAGAGTATTGTAAAAACCGTTCATCTTCTCATTGTCAAGCTCTTCGGATATGGAGAGATTGCCCAGCAAGGTTTTGCTGTTGGATTGAAACATCTTTTTAAGCGTCTTGATAGTGTCGGGACTAAACTCCTCTTTGTTTAGTTCAATGGCGTAGCTAAGACTAATCGCATCTTTTTGGGAGAGCTTTTCATTGATAAGGTCTTTGTCTTTGAGTCGCCAGTAGTAGGCTTTGCCGATTTTTTCTTTGATCAAGATGCTCTCCATCTCTTCAAGATAGCGAAAAACATCCTCCAATCCCCGATAACTGCTCTTGCCAATGGCACGGTAGAGATGGGGTGTGTTGCTTTTGGTATGGCCATGAGCTTTGAGATACCCCAATACCGTCTCTTTGGTATCTAGCGGGATGGATTTGAGAAGTTGGCGAGGTGCGGACATGGGTGACTCCTATTTTAAATATTGGCTATTGGGTTTTGAAGTTGATTATACTACAACTCATCAATTTTTGACAATTATCTCAAAGCATCTCGTCAAAATCTGACAAAATAGATAGTAGTTACTCTTTAAATGCCCCAATGGGTTAATCTATTAAAAAGCCCGATATTGATAAAATAGTGCCAAGGATAAACGTTTAGGAGCAAAAGCAGATGATGACGAAATATTTATTAAAAGAGAGAAACGACAAAAGTACCAAAACACTTCATATCTATGAGGGAATTGATGATATGAAAGTCATTTGCGGTAACGATTCATTAACATCCGTCGAGTTTAAAGATTATCTCAGAACCCGAAGTCTTGAAGATATGCGGATACACATTGCCAAAATTGCCCATACAACCAATATTTGCAGTATCTGTATCTCGCATCTTTACAAAAATGAAAACAAAAAAAAGCCCATTTGGCATCTCTATGAGTGCCACAAAGGCGAACTTTGTCTTGATCAAGAAAATCTCAACAGCCGCATTTGCAAACACGGCTCTACTATCGAGTACTCCAAAGCTCCCAATATACAAGAGATTCGCCAAGAGTGTGCCAAAGAGGCCAACAATCGAGTCCATGTTTGCGGTATGTGCGTCTCAAGAATCTACAAAAACAGCAAAAACGTCGAAACCCCAGAGACCACCCCCGTACTCCCCCCAAAGTACAGACTCACCGTCGAGGGTCAAGAGCGGCAAGTTGAAAAGATTATGGAGTTTGCCAAACCTCTTTTGCTTGATAAGCTTGAGATTGAAGAGATAGATGCTAAAAATTAGGCACTCTACTCTTTAGCCCTGCACTACTTAGAGTTTGTTTGCTCTATTTTTCTTACTCCACGACATATTCAATTTATCGTTCGTACTGAGCCTGTCGAAGTACATCAAGCTCAAGACCCTTCGACAAGCTCAGGGTGAACGGATACGATATTTTTTACTCTGTCGTGGAGTGAGTCTATCTTTATATCTTCATATTAATAATTCCTTTGGCTCTATATTAATGAAGTTTGGATACAATCGCATTGAAAAATTGACACACATCATAAAGGAAAAAAATGTTAAAAAAACTCTTGATGGGACTCTTGTTGCTCTCCGCTACGCTATGGGCTACAGTTGAGCATATTGAGGCAACGCCTAGTACTATAAAAGGGATAAAAATCATTGATATTCGCACACCTTCGGAGTGGGTACAAACGGGTATCGTCGAGGGGTCGCATACGATTATGTTTTTTGATGAGCAAGGGGGCTACGATGCCGATAAGTTTTTGAGTGAGCTTAACAAAGTCGTTGCCAAAAATGAGAAATTTGCTTTGATTTGCCGTACAGGAAGCCGAACCACCATGATTTCACAATTTCTATCGGAAAAATTGGGCTACAATGTCGTCAATCTCAAAGGGGGCATTATGAATCTCATGGCTCAGGGGTATAAGCCTACGCCCTACAAAAAGTAACCCAGATGCTTAAAAAACTCATTTTAGGACTCTTGATTGCCTCATCGCTAGTAGCAGCTCAATCCAAAGAGAGCATCGAAAAACTTATTGGTAGTATGTTTATCGTAGGCTTTAACGGTACAGACATTAACGCCCACTCGCAAATCATCCAAGATATCAATCGCTACAATCTAAGCGGTGTCATTCTCTTTGGCAAAAATATCACCTCTCCCACGCAGCTCAAAACCCTCACCACCAAACTCCACAGCTACTCGCAGGGAGATTTGCTCATAGCCGTCGATCAAGAGGGGGGCAAGGTGCAACGACTCTCACCCCAAAATGGCTTCAAGCAATACTCCAGTGCTGCCGATATAGCCCAAAACAAAGAGGTAGTTCAATACACAAATATGGCAAAAGCACTTGCACAAATGGGCATCAACTTCAACCTAGCACCCGTAGTCGATTTGGCTCTCAACCCCCAAAATCGTGTGATTGTAGGACTCAAACGAAGCTTTGGAAGCGACCCCCAAAAGGTAACAACGTACGCCAAAGCTTTTATTCGTGCGATGAACGCTCAGGGGATTTTAACCTCTATCAAACACTTCCCAGGGCATGGTTCGTCACTGGGTGATAGCCATCAAGGTTTTGTCGATGTGACGCGTGTTTGGAACGAAAAAGAGCTTAAACCTTACAGTTATCTCATTGATGAGGGAATGGTAGATACCGTCATGGTAGCACACGTCTTCAACAAACACATCGATAGCCGCTACCCCGCTTCGCTCTCCTATCGTACCATTACAGGCAAATTGCGAGGAGAGTTGGGTTATAACGGCGTAGTCATTAGCGATGATTTGCAAATGCGTGCCATTAGCCAACACTACGGACTCAAAGATACCATCGCTTTGGCTATCAATAGCGGTATGGATATTTTGCTCTTTTGCAACCAACTCGATGCCAAAAATGTCGTCTCGCCCCAAAAGCTTATCGATACCACCTATGCCCTCTTGCAAGAAAAAAAGATCAGTTTGCATCAAATCAAACAAGCCAACGAACGCATCAAGCGTCTCAAATCAAAACTCTAAAAGGATAAACCCATGAGCTTAAAAGAGCAATTTAAAAATGATTTAAAAGAGGCAATGAGAACCAAAGAGATTCTCAAACGTGACACCATTCGAGCTATCAATACGATGATTAAACAAATTGAGGTCGATGAGCGAAAAGAGCTTAACGATGAGGATATTATTGTCTTGATGCAAAAAGCCATTAAACAACGAAACGAAGCCCTAGAGCAGTATCAAAGTGCAGGGCGTGAGGATTTGGTAGCTAAAGAACAAGGCGAAATAGATATTATCAATCTCTATATGCCCAAACAACTTAGCGATGCGGAGCTTGAAGAGGCACTTAGAGCCATTATTGCCTCTGTTGGTGCTGCATCTATCAAAGATATAGGCAAAGTCATGGGTGCTGCCAAAACCCAAATTGGTAGCCAAGCCGATGGCAAACGCATCAATGAAACGGTCAAAAAGATTTTAGAGTAACCAAGCAAAAGAGCGGAGTAGTATCAATGAGAATTAAACTCGCTTCAAGTTACGGCTTTTGCTATGGAGTCAAGAGAGCCATTGAGATAGCTCAACACAATCCCAACAGCAAAACCTACGGACCTTTGATTCACAACAAAGATGAAATTAGCCGACTCAAACAAAACTACAACATTGATTTGGCTACCTCCATTGATGAACTACTCCCCAAAGAGACCGTTATCATACGCACCCACGGTATCACCAAAGATGAGCTGCAAATCCTCAAAAAACAAAACAACACCATCATCAACGCCACATGCCCCTACGTCACCAAACCCCAACAAATCGTAGAACAGATGAGCAAAGAGGGCTACTCAGTGGTCATATTTGGCGACAAAGACCATCCTGAAATCAAAGGGGTTTACAGCTACGGTCAAGAAAAAAACACCTTTATTGTCAATACTCCCGATGATATTGATTTTGGTTTGCTTAAATCCAAAGTCGCCGTTGTCTCTCAAACCACACGCAAACCTCAAGATTTTGAAAAAATCGTCAATGCCCTAACCTCTCGTCTCAAAGAGGTAAGAGTCTTCAATACCATCTGCAACGCTACTTTTGAAAATCAAGATGCCGCTATGGAACTTGCCCAAGAGGCCGACATTATGATTGTCATTGGCGGAAAACACTCCTCCAACACCAAACAACTCCACAGTATTTGCAAATCCTATTGTAATCATAGTTTTTTGATAGAAAACGAAAGTGAAATTGTACCGCAATGGTTTGAGGGCAAAGCCTTGTGCGGTATCAGTGCGGGGGCCTCGACTCCCGATTGGATTGTTCAAAATGTTATCAACACCATCCAACAAATAGCTTAAAAAATGGCAGCTAAAAAGTAACGTTGGTAATCTAAATGCAATATAGAAAAGAGCATTTAATGAATTTTAAATTAAATATAGTATAATTTCACAATCATAGGCAAATAAGGATTGGTGTAAAGATGAAATTTGATGAGATCGAAGTAGAAGATGTTGATTTTGGAGCAATGCTTGAGGAATCATTTAAAAAACAAGAGACTAAAAATGATTTGGTACAAGGTACGGTCGTAGAGATTCGAGAGAGTGAAGATCAAGCCGTTATCGACATTGGAAGAAAAAATGAAGCATATCTACCGCTGGATCAGCTAAAAGATAAAGATGGTGTTATCTTATTTAATATAGGTGATACTATCCCCGTAGTAGTCACAGGCAACAGAGGTGAACGTCCTATTATTTCGTACGATATGGCGAAGAAAAAGGCAGCGTTGAATGAGTTTATTAATGAGTACGATGATGAACAAGAGTACATTATCGAAGGAACTATTACCAAGAAAAACAAGGGCGGTTATGTTATTGATTGCGATGGATTAGAGTTTTTTATGCCCAAAACCCTCTCATTTTTGGGACCCAAAAACGATGCCGTTGGCAAAAAAATCAAAGCCATTATTGTCAAAGTCGATAAAGAGAAACACTCAGTCGTGGTTTCACGAAGAGAACTTATTGAGCGTGAACGAAACGAGAGACAAGAGATTGTCGATAAAGTACTTGAAAACAAAGAACCCGTTACAGGAATTATCAAAAAAATTACAAGCTACGGAATGTTTGTTGATGTAGGCGGAATGGATGGACTCGTTCACTATTCGCAAATCTCACACAAAGGTCCCGTAAATCCATCAAAATATTTTGAAGAGGGCGATGAAGTCGAAGTGATAGCACTTGATTATGACAAAAAGAAGCGTCACCTTTCGCTCTCTATCAAAGATGCAAACCCCGATCCATGGGAAAATATTGATGATGTTATTGGCAAAGGCGATACCGTTACGGCTATTGCTTCAAACATCGAACCTTATGGAGTATTTGTTGATTTGGGTGAAGACCTTGAAGCCTTCTTGCACGTATCGGAAATTTCATGGGACAAAAACGTTAAACACCCCAAAGACTACATTGAAGTAGGACAAGAGATTAACGTTGAAGTAATCGAAATCGACAAAGACAAAAGAAGACTACGTGTTAGCCTCAAGACGCTTCTTCCAAAACCCATGGATGAGTTTTCAAACTCCTACAAAATAGGTGACATCATCAACGGAATCGTCTCATCGACTACCGACTTTGGTGCATTTGTAAAAATTGGCTCTATTGAGGGACTGCTTCACAATCAAGAGATCTCATGGGACAAGAGTGTAACAGCCAAAAATTCACTCAAAGCAGGGGATGAGATTGAGGTAAAAATCATCAACATCGACAAAAATGCTGAAAAGATTTCATTGAGCAAAAAAGCATTGGAGAGTTCACCCGTCGAAACGTTTGCTAAAAATCATAAAATCAACGACATCGTTACAGGTGTTGTCAAAGATAAAAAAGATTTTGGTATCTTTATCGAACTGGGCGATAGAGTCGATGCGTTGATTCGCCTTGAAGATCTCCAGCCACTAAAAGCTGAAGAAGTTGAAAAAGGGCAAGAGATAAAAGGTGTAGTATCCTTTATTGATGCTAAAAACGATAGAATTAGAGTTTCTGTCAAACGACTCGAAAAAATTGAAGAGCGAGAGGATCTCAAAAATATCAACCTCAACCAAGACGATAGCATGACGCTAGGTGATGCGTTTGGTGATGCACTCAAAGATTTAAAATAAGGCTAAAGATATGTCAAAAATGACAATTGTTGTATGCGATCATATTCACGAAAGAGGCTTAGAGCTTCTAAGTGAAGATGAAAATATCATTATGATTAATGCTTCCGATGAGCCTAAAGATAAGCTTATTGCTGAAATTATCCAATATGCCGATGTAGCCATTACACGAAGTTCTACCGATGTCGATGAGGCGTTTTTGGTCAATGCAACCAAACTCAAAGCGCTCGTAAGGGCGGGGGTAGGTGTCGATAATGTCGATATTGATGGGTGCAGCAAACGGGGTATCATCGTTATGAACGTTCCTACTGCCAACACCATTGCGGCTGTCGAACTAACCATGACGCACATGTTATCGTGTGCACGAAGTTTTCCTTATGCACACAACAACCTTAAAATTGATAGAGTATGGCGACGACAAGATTGGTACGGCACAGAACTCAAAGACAAGAAGCTGGGAATTATTGGTTTTGGAAACATCGGTTCACGAGTGGGAGCTAGAGCCAAAGCTTTTGAAATGGATGTCATTACGTACGACCCTTACATTGATCCCAAAAAAGCAACGGATCTCAGTATCACCTATACGAAAAATTTTGAAGATATTTTGATGTGCGATATTATTACTATTCACACACCCAAAACGCATGAAACCATCGGGATGATTGATACACAAGAGATTGCCAAAATGAAAGAGGGTGTCATACTTATCAATTGTGCTAGAGGTGGACTCTACAACGAAGAGGCTCTACTTGAAGGACTCAAAAGTGGTAAAATTAGAATGGCAGGTATTGATGTTTTTGACAAAGAACCCGCTACCGACCATCCGTTGCTTGATCTTCAAAATGTAACCGTTACA
>DYMA01000068.1:0-2271 GCA_020721815.1 Sulfurovum sp.
ACACTGGGGGCTTTAAGTGCTTTAAGCTATCTTTAATTTGGGAAGATTCGTTTAAGGTTAGTTATTTACTTACTCCACGACATATTCAATTTGTCGTTCGTACTGAGCCTGTCGAAGTACATCAAACTCAAGACCCTTCGACTCTTCGACAAGCTCAGGGTAAACGGATACAATATTTTTTACTCTGTCGTGGAGTGAGAGTTATTTATACGCCTTAATATAAACCCTTTTGGGGGCGGGGTAGCCCTCAACCGTTTTGGTTTTGTCGTTGGGGTCCAAAAAATCATCGAGGCTTTGGGCAAATGTCCAAGGGGTGACACGCTGTTCATGCGTTTGGGTGGTCATAGTAGCCAATACCTCCATGTGCGAAAATCCCGCACGGATACACCAATTGCGTAGGGCGGAAACGGTAGGGATAAAATAGACATTGGGAATTTGAGAGTAGCGTTTGTTGGGTGTAAGAGCCATCTCCTCTTCGCCCTCTATCATAAAGGTATCCAAAATCAACTCTCCGTTTTTGTTGAGTCCGTTGTAGAGTGATTTGAGGCTACTGATGGGGTCGCTGCGATGATAGAGAACGCCCAAACAAAAAAGCACATCAAAACGGTGAGGGTAGAACTCGACATGTTCAACACCCAACAGTTCATAGACAATATCGCTTTGGATGAAATGGTTGATAAAGGCAAACTGCGTATAAAAAGCTGCCGATGGGTCAAATCCCACCAATTTTTTGGGTTGCTCTTCTAACATTCTAAAGAGATAGTAGCCGTTATTGCAACCAATATCGCCTACAAGCTTATCTTTGAGATTAAAATGGGGTTTGAGCAGATTGTATTTGATAGAGCTTTGCCACTCCGTATCAATAAAAAGCTCATTGATAGCAAAAGGACCTTTTCTCCACGGAATATTAATTTTGGCAAGGGCTTCGATGTGGGCTATATCCTTAGGCGTTGCATCGGCAATCTCAATGGCAATCACATCACCCAAACGCACCTTAATTGCTTTGAAGTGAGGCAAGGCTTTAAGGCTCTCTTGTCGTGGGATGATATTTTTCCATGTGAGCCACTCACGTCGCTCACGCCTAATTGCTTCAATATCCAAAGAGACTACTTTTTGATATAGGCTTTGATGATTTTTTGATCAAAGAGTGGTCTATCACCAGCTTGTGAACCGCTAGTCGTCACGTCGCCAATCTTTTTGACTATCTCTTGCCCTGCTACTACTTCGCCAAAAATGGTGTGCATTCCATTAAGATGCGGTGTGGGGGCTAGAGTGATGAAAAATTGACTTCCGTTGGTATTGCGTCCAGCGTTTGCCATTGCCAAAATCATAGGTTTATCAAAAACCACATTGGGTGCAAACTCATCTTCAAAAGGCTTTTGCCAAATCGATTCGCCTCCACGTCCTGTACCCGTAGGGTCACCGCCTTGCACCATAAAACCTTGAATCACACGATGGAAAATAAGTCCATTGTAGTAGCCGTTTTTAACGTGCGTCGTAAAATTTTCTACCGCTTTGGGTGCAATTTGAGGCAACATTTTAAGCTCAATCTTGCCCACATTGGTCTCTAGTACGACGATAGGATTAGCCATAAGCGTTGTCCACGCCAAAGTGAGTGTTAATAGTAATTTTTTCATCTTTTCTCCTTAGTAGGGTTCGCAGATATTGTCTTCACAATGATCCACATTGAGGCGTTTAAGTATCATTTCAAAAAAATCACCCCCCGTTCGGTGGACATCATCGTGAAACTCAATATAGATAGCTTGAATATCTTTGCGGTCAGTTGAGATTTTTTCAAAAATAAAGGGGGTGAGTCCCGTCTCTTTTTTGACGGCATCAATCACGTTGTAAATATCTTCTTTCAAATCGTTATTGGTTTCAAAGAGGATATTTAATCCCTCATACCGCTCTTCCATGCGCACATAGGCTTTGATGCCTTTAAATACTCTGTTTTTCATCTCTCTCTCTCCTTTTATTTAATATATGTCTCCTTAGGGATGAACAAAGTCCATCCCTAATTCCTCTCACTAAAGCTTTGCCTTTGGCAAGAATTGTAAAGTATGTCTCCTTGAATTTGAACAAAGTCCAAATTCAATTCCTCGCAACTTATGCTTTGCCTTTGGCAAGAATTGTAAGGTTGTCTCCTTGTACTTGTTGCCTACCGTGCTATACTTTCAAATCTCACTTCACGAATGACATTAACCTTGATTTCTCCAGGGTATTGTACCTTATCTTCTATCTCTTTTGCAATGCTTTTGCTCAAAACCACCG
>DYMA01000068.1:2371-11423 GCA_020721815.1 Sulfurovum sp.
GGGTATTGTACCTTATCTTCTATCTCTTTTGCAATGCTTTTGCTCAAAACCACCGCTTCGTTATCGCTAATCTCATACGAATTAACAATCACGCGAATCTCACGCCCAGCATTAATAGCATAGGCACTAATGACTCCTACTTTGGATAGTGCTATCTCTTCAAGTTCTTTGACACGTTTGGTAAAATTCTCCAACACCTCCCTCCTAGCCCCAGGACGAGCCGCCGAAATGGTATCAGCAGCACAAACTGCGGCCGCTTCGATGGAGTTTGGCTCTTCGTGTCCATGGTGGGCGTAGATGGCGTTAATGACAACAGGGTGTTCGTTGTATTTTTTGCACAACTTTGCTCCGATTTCGACGTGTGAGCCACCCTCCTCTTGCGTGAGAGCCTTGCCAATATCGTGCAACAATCCCGCACGCAACGCCAACTTCTCATCACCTCCCATCTCAGCTGCCATTACCGCAGCCAATTTGGCTACTTCTAGGGTATGGCCTAGAGAGTTTTGACCGTAACTGGCTCGATATTTGAGTTTGCCCAAAAGCTGTATGAGTTCTTTTTCCATCGGAAAGAGTCCTAGATTGATAAGGATATTCTCTCCCTCTTCATAAATCTTTTTCTCAAACTCTTTGGTAACGCTCTCATAAATCTCCTCAATACGAGCAGGGTGTATTCTACCATCTTCAATCAACAATTCAATGACACGTGACGCAATGGCACGACGGTAGAGGTTGAAGCTACTTACAATAATGACTCCAGGAGTCTCATCGATGATAATATCAACTCCCAATAGCGTCTCAAGGCTTTTGATGTTTCGCCCCTCTTTGCCAATAATGCGTCCTTTGTGTTCATCACTGGGAAGATTGACGACATTAATGAGTCGCTTTCCTGCAAAATCTCCTGCGTAGCGAGTCGTAGCTTGGGCTATGATATAATTGGCTTTACGCTCACCCTCCTCTTTGGCAAGGCGTTCGTACCTACGCACAATCGCTGCTACTTCGGCCTTGCTTTGCTCTTCGACTCGATGGAGAATATAGGCTTTTGCCTCCTCTTTGGTCATAGAGGCGATGTGTTGCATCTTCTCTACAATCTCATCAATCTTTTGCTCTTTTTGCTCAATGAGCCGCCCTAAACTCTCCTCTTTTTCTACTGCTCGGCGTTTGATGCCTTGAATTTTTTGACTTTGAGTCTCTATGGCTTGACGCTTCTCTTCCAAAATACGAGATTTTTTATCCAGCTCATTGATCTTTTCTTGAAACTTTTTTTCAAGTTCTAGCTCATCGGCTTTGATTTTGATGTGGGCATCTTGAAGCTTTTTTTGGGCTTCAAACTCAATAGCATTAGCCTTTGCTTTGCCCTCTAGGACAAAGAGATTAATGTGCTTGGTATTCTCCCTTTTTAAAAGTACATAGGAGATACCCGCACCCACAAGCGTACCCACAGCTCCTACACTAATTATCTCAAACATTGCTTTTCCTTCTAATCCAAAACGAACGGTTACTCTATGCGCGATGCATTATTCCCTCTTTGGATATAAGCACATTGGCACTTATATCGTGCTTTTGGGTCATAATACTCTTGCTATAGCAAAGTGTTCTTGCAACAAAAATCGTTTTTTTAATCTTTTTTCTATTTTTTTCAAAAAATCTATCGTACATTCCTTTACCAAAGCCTACCCTTCTAAATGTTGAATCGGTGGCGACGATGGGAACAATGGCTACATCTATATTTTTTATATACTCTTTTGAAAATTTTGGCTCTTTGATACCAAATTTTTTTGCCTGTAAGGGCAATCTGTATTTTACCAATCTAAAACTTTTACCTTCCATAAACGGCACATAAAGAGTACGCTTTTGCCGCCTAAGTATTCCAATAAGTGGCATAATATTGACTTCAATGCCCAAAGGGATATAGAGCATAAGGGTTTGGGCGTTGCCTATTTCATCATAAAGAGCTTTAACAATACGCTTATCAATGCTATAACTGTGTTGGGCTATCTTGCGAAGTCTTTGAAGGCAGTGTTGTCGAAAATGATTTTTGCGTTGCATATTGCTCCATATTCTCTATAGTATAAAGTTTGGTTGATTGGGTTTTGCCTTTGAACCAAAGGGTATCAAGGTACTTTATAGGATAGTAGGATTTAATCTCATCATAAACGCTTTGACTAAAGATAAGATAGGTTCCGTACTCTTTGTTTACCCCCTCCAATCGTGAAGCGATATTGACACTATCGCCAATAATGGTATAGTTAAGCCGCTCATTAGAGCCAATATTGCCCACAAGCGACTTGCCGTAGTGAATGCCAATACGGGTTTTAAAGATAGGTTTGCCCCTTTTTCGCCATCTTTGATTGAGTTCAAAAGTGAAGCGTTGCACCATCAAAGCACTCTCCATTGCTTTATGGCAAGGCTCTAGGACACTTTGAGGCGCTCCCCAAAACGCCAAAACGGCATCGCCAATGTACTTATCGGTAGTACCGCCTGTAATATGAATGGCTTTGTTGATAGCCTCAAAATACTCCGAAAGTTGCAAAGCCACCTCTTTGGGAGGCATGGTTTCGGAGATGGTTGTGAAGTTTTCTATATCGGTAAACATAATAGCCAATTCCCTCTCCTCACCATCGACTTTTGCCTCTTGTCCTGCTATCATGAGTTTTTTGATAAGTTCAACGGGGAGGTATTTGATAAACGACGAGAGGGCTATTTGGAGCGATTTGAGCGAGGATTGAGCTTTGCGAATCTCGGATACTTGGGAGTTGTCTTGGATATCAATATCAAGCTTAAGTTTTTCGATGCTTTTGATTTGGTTGGCGATTTCGATAATAGGGTGTGAGAGCTTTTTGGAGGCGTAAATCACAATAGCAATAAAAAGCAACAAAATCACAAACGAGATAGCAATAGTCTCATACATAGTAGCTGTAATCTTGCCCAAAATCACCTCTTTGGGGATGATGATAAGCACACGCCAATCCATACCGCTAGAGTCTTTGGGGAAATTGGAGAAGAAATAGAGATGCTCCTCACCTCTTTCATCCTTGATAGACCCCCTTGTTTGGGTGTAGTGGTTGTATCGAGCGGTGGCTTTGCGTACGATAGCAGAGGGGGCAAAATCACCCAATTTGACGACATCTTGAGAAGAATCATCTTTAAAAGAGGTAGCAATAATGTTTTGTTCGCTATCAAACATGACAATATTACCCTCTACTTTAGCACTTTGTTCGACTAAAAAATCGTGCAGTTTTGCAGAGGTTATATCGGCACCTGCGACTTTGATTTTTGTTCCTTGTAGGTCAAAATAGGGACTGCTAATCGTAATGCCAATCTCGCTTGATGAGGCGTATTTGTAGGGGCTAGACCAGTAGGTATCACGAGTAGCTTTGGTTAAATAGAACCAACTGCGTTCTCTTGGGTCAAAGGCATTGGGACGCAGTTCATGTTTGATGGTATTAAATTGCTCATCAAGATACTCCCAATCCTCAACCCTACCGTTGGTATCGTTGGAGATGGTACGCAAAATGAGCTGCGGATAGCGACGCAGTTGCAAAAAATCCCCATTGATATTGGCAATATAGATGCTGTTGAGATAATCGTAACTGCCTAATTGCTCTTTCATAAGGTTGCTTAAGATACTTTTGTGTTTTAAAATATCTTTATCTTGTGCGTAAAGTTTGGCAAGAATCTTGACATGATTGGAGGAGATTTCAAGCGTTTTGTTGGTAACGTTTACGATATTGGCGGTAATCTCTTTTTGTACTTTGTCAAGCATAATGTAGGACAAATCGTAAGATTTATAAAAATTATAGACAATCAATATCGCCGCTACTGTACTTAGAAGTACAGTAAAGAGTTCACTTAGCTTAATCGAAAACTTTTTGGTACGCATAAATCTCTCCTTAATTAATTAGAGTATTTTATCTAAAATATCGCACTCTTTTAATTAAGGAAATCCTTGATGTTATCTAGCGCAGATTTTAAAATCGCTTCCTATCCAACAAGCAGGGTCACGTTGCGACCGTTGTGCCTCTCCCCAGCGAGAGTTGATACCATCACGTGTTAAGCCTCTTACTTCACCGATACCCTTTTCTACAACGTACAAAGATACGGACATAATTGTACCAAATAGCGGTTTATTGGGATCATAATCGGCTATCGAAAAGCTTCCGCCCCTTTCCGATTCAAATTCGCAATAGCCGTGAAACTCTACCACGCCACTCGATTCTATGGTACACATAGCACTTTTGGCAAAAAGCGACGCAGAGAATAGCCCCAAAATCATAGCTATACTTATAGTTTTTTTAAACATAATTAACTCCAATACAAAGTAATGTCAAATAAAGTAAATTTATTCGCACCGCATTATACTGCCAATAAGCTGATAGGTAAGTAGTCAAATGGGGTTTTTACTTCTCTTATACTTGCCCATAATCAATCTCCCAAACACGCTTTATTACATCAAATAGAGCGCTATCTCATCGCTTAGGAGATAATCGGTATTGTAATAGGTGTCGTTTTCCAAGAGAAGTTTTTTTGCTTCGACTAAAAAATCGGCTTTGGTTTGTATGGAGGGTGCTAGGAGGCTTTTGGCTATACCAACTTTCGAGCGCAGTCCCAAAAAGATTTTTTCGAGCAAAATATCCTCATTGGTTAGCACTTCAACGCTTTGATAGAGAGGATTGGCGATGTAGGCATCGAGGTTGCTATGGGGATAGAGGCGTTGATTGGCTCTAAATCCAACCGCACCCGCACCTACGCCGATATACTCTTGAAGTTGCCAATAGCCCAGATTGTGCCTTGATTGATAGCGACCGTAATTGGAGACTTCGTATTGATTGAAGCCTCTTTGGATAATCTCATTGTGCACACAATAGACCATTTCAAGATTTTCTACCCGCATGTGAGGCGTTTTTTCAAAGGGGGTATGCTCTTCGATAGTGAGTTCGTAAGCCGAAATATGATTAATAGGTAGTCTAAACGCCTCATCAATATCTTTTTTGAGCAACGCTTTGGTATCTCCTAAGACATTGTAGATAATATCAAGCGAGATGTTTTCAAACCCTACTCTATGGGCATCTTCGAGTGCTTTGTAGGCGATTTGGGGGGTGTGGGAGCGGTTGAGGCTTTTGAGTTTGGCACTATCAAAGCTTTGGACTCCAAAACTGATACGATTCATCCCCAAATCTTTGACTCCTTTGAGCCAATCAAGCGAGGCGGAGTTGGGGTTGGCTTCGATGGTGATTTCGCAATCTTCTTGCATATAGCCATCGAGCAGTTTAAAAATAGGTTCATAAAGAGAGGGTTCTATCGTCGAGGGAGTGCCTCCTCCAATAAAAAGTGACGTAATGGCGTAAGGCTTTAGCGTCTCTAGCTCTTTGTGAAGTTGGCGTTGGAGTGCTTTGATGTACTCACTTTTGCTTTGGCTTCTATCGGTAAAAGAGTTGAAACTGCAATAGTGACACTTGGAATCGCAATAGGGAATGTGGATATAGAGGAGCAAAAAAGAGCCTTTTTGATAACATTTTAGCACATTTCAACCATTTTATAAGATTTGTACGAAAAATATCAATTTAATTACACATTTTTACAACCAATCTAAAGCAAAAATAGATAAAATTCTATATTTCAATTCAAGGAAGTAAAAATGAAAAAATTAACACTAAGTATCTCTACAATCGTAGCAATGAGTTCTTTTGCAATCGCTGGTGGAGATATTGAGCCAGTAGTAGAAGCGGTAACAGAAGTAGTAACACCAGACACATCTGCTGGTTTCTATATCGGTGGAGCTTACACGTATGCTATGGAAGCTGATAGAGCTGTAAATTTTATGCCAAGTACTGCATTAGCTGCTGATGATGCGACATGGGAAATTGCGGGTATGGTAATGGCAGGTTACCAAATCAACAAATACTTCGCTGTTGAAGCTCGATTTACAGCTAGTTTGGATGATGTAAAATACAACAATCAAAATATTGCAGATTATAACCTTATAAATGCTGCTATCTATGCAAAAGTAATGTATCCTGTAGCTGAAATTGTAACAGTTTACGGATTGGTAGGTTACGGTCAAACAACTATCGAAGATAATGGTATCGTGAACAATAAATATGAGACAGATGGTCTTCAATGGGGTGTAGGTGCTTCTTACAACGTAAACGAAAACCTCTCTGTATTTGTTGATTACACAAAACTTGCTATGGTTGATAAGTACGATGTTGATGGTGTGACTGCAACATTTACAGAAAACCTTGATGTAGGTAGCGTAAACGTAGGTATCTCTTACAAATTCTAATCCTTTAAGTATCCCTTTTAAAGGGGTGCTTAATCTCTTCTTTTTTATTACAAAATTCCCTTATTACTCAAAAATTATTCCTATTTATCAAGTATTTTTTTGATTATTATTATATAATATTGCAAATTTTCAAACTTAGGAGTCTCAATGCGTTTCATTGCCGTTTTGATGTTTTTATTGCACACTTATTTTTTATCCGCTCTTAGCATCTCCTCATCCGAGATGTCACCCCATATCGTAGCACATCTAGCCCCCTATCGTGCCAATGGCTCTGCGGTTTACGATATTTATGCCAAAGCAGGGTACAAGCCTTTATGGGTGGTTTCAAGACAACGTATTGACGATATGAGAGCAGCACTTAAAAGCATTAAATACAACTACAAAGGAAAGTCTTTTAATCAAGCCAAGATTGCCAAGCTATTATCCAGAATTGATAATGAAAATATGGATATTATGCAAAAATTGCAACTTTATGCCATTGTCGATATTGAACTTACCAATGCCTTTGTCTCTTTGGTGCATTTTGTACACGTTGGCGATGTGGATTGGGATTTGGTTCAACGCAAACTTAAAAATCTACGAAAAACCAACGACATTCGAGCCAATTGGGAGATGCACCCCAAATCCATGCCAAGTAGCAACACGCTCTATCATGCTATTACCTATGGCGATATTCACAACTATCTCGACTCTCTTATCTCCATGAAAGATCGTTACGCAAGTTTGGTGACACTGCTTCAACAATACAAACGCAAAAAGAAACCCAAAGATAAACTTAATGCCATTATTGTCAATCTTGACAAGACCAAACTCTATCCACGAAGTTTTGAAGATAGACATGTAGAGATCAATCTACCCGACTATCGCTTACGCTACTATCAAGACGGCATGGAGCTTTTCAAAACCAATATCGTTGTGGGCAAAATCTCACGTCCTACCCCTATGTTTGATAACTATATCAAATTTGTGGTTCTCAATCCCACATGGACCGTTCCCTATAGTCTCATCAAACGAGATTTGATTCATGTACTCAAATACAATCCCAACTACCTAGAAGAGAACAACATCTACGTCAATGGAGCTTTTGGAGCCAAAAAGCTTGATATGCAAAAGCTCTTTAGTTACGAACATAGCAAACAACGAGTACCCTATAGCTTCGTTCAGCATGCAGGCAAAACCAACGCTTTGGGGCGTATCAAATTTATGTTTCCCAACAAATACGCCGTCTATCTCCACGATACCGACAACAAATATCTTTTGGATAGAGAGTACAGGATTTACAGCTCTGGGTGTATGCGTGTCAAAAATCCTTTTACCTTTTTACGCTATTTAATGGGCGATCGATACGACAAGCAAAAGATTGATAAGATACTTGATTCTCTCGAACCTGCAACGGTGCATTTGCCACGTCCCATACCTATGCATATTCTCTATTTTACCGTTTATGTCGAAAACAACCAAGCCCACTTCAAATACGATATTTACGCTTACGATCAAATCATCGCTCAATCAACCCAAGAGAATCGCCATGAAACCTTCGTATTGCCCAAAAATAGATTTGTTGTGATCGATGAAAAAGGAAACTCCAGTCCTTACGATCCCGAAAAGAAAGCACCCATTGATTACGAAAACCTTTACTAGGGGTCACCAATGAGACGAATGTTAGCCGAATGGGAGAAACAACGAGCATTGCTTTTAAGTTTCCCTCATCCTCAGAGTGATTGGGCGGATGATTTGGAACGTGCATTGAGTCCTTTTGTTAAAATCGCACTGGGCGTTGCCTACAACCAAAAAGTCATTATTGTTTGCGACAATCAAGCCAAAATATCCGATATGTTTTGCTCCACACACAACCTAGAGTTTGTCGAATTGCCTACCAACGATACATGGATACGAGATTACGGTGCAATCTCCATAGAGGAGGGTGGTACGACAAAATTGCTTGATTTTGATTTTAATGCATGGGGAGGAAAATTTGCCTACCATCTTGACAATCAAGTAAACGCACACCTTCACGCCAAAAGCTATTTTGGCGATACTCCTTTGGAGTCGATTGATTTTACGCTAGAGGGCGGTTCTATCGAGAGTGACGGAGAGGGGACGATTTTGACTACCACGGAGTGTTTGTGCAACCCCAACCGAAACGGAGGATTAAGCAAAGCCCAAGTAGAATCCAAACTCAAAGAGTATTTGGGAGCTAGACGTGTATTGTGGCTTGATCATGGCTTTTTGGCAGGAGACGATACCGATAGTCATATCGACACATTGGCACGATTTGTAGCCAAAGATACCATTATGTATGTTGAGTGCAACGACCTCCATGACGAACATTACGAAGCGTTGTTGGCGATGAAAACCCAGCTTCAAAGCTTCACGCAAACCAATGGTGAACCCTATACGCTTATCCCTTTGCCCATGACCTCACCCAAATACAACCAAGAGGGCAAACGCCTACCTGCTACCTACGCCAACTTTTTTATCGCCAATCACGCTCTTCTCTACCCCACCTATCAAGATGCCAACGACAAAAAAGTAGGCGAAATATTCAAAGCCTTTTTCCCCGACAAAGAGATTATTGGGATTGACTGCATGAGACTCATCGAACAAGGTGGCTCACTCCACTGCTCCACGATGCAAGTAGCCCTCTAGCTGCTTCGCTTTAAAAATCCCCCATGTTTTGGGCGACACTACCGCCCACTCCATTTAAAAATATCCAACGAATCTTCCCGTCAAATTACCCATCAAAAGCCCTTTCTATGGGGAATGCTT
>DYMA01000069.1 GCA_020721815.1 Sulfurovum sp.
ATTACCTGCCTGTCACGCAGGGGGTCGCGGGTTCGAGCCCCGTCCACCGCGCCACTCCTTTTTAAAATAATTCAATAAACTATAGAACAAAATTAACAACTCCTCCCAAAGTTATCCAAATTTTTGGATAACGCTTATCCAAAATATTACTTTAGATTATTACAATTTACTTTTGTATAGTGTTGCAATAAACAGCTTTCTATGTTAAAATTCGCCAAAATTTTAGAATCTTTATAGGAGAAATGTATATGCAACGTAGTATCAACTTATTAAAAAATCACTTTTCGCTTGAGATGTGGATTGCGGTTATTCTCTTTACTGTCGCTACTCTTACCCATACGATTGTAGAGTTTATTATCCATATGCTCTATTTTATTATCTTTTTGGAGATTACACGAGCGGTAACCTCATTCGTGCGTGAACAAAGGGTCAAAATCTATCTGCTTATCGATGCTTTTATCGTTTTGGTACTTCGAGAGTTTATCGTAAACGTAGTCAAAATCAATCAAATTGAGGCCGATAACGTACATGCTTTTTTTACCGATACGGTCAATTTCAACGTATTGATGTTTAGTGGGGTGTTGCTCTTTTTGTTTTTGATTCGCTACCTTGCCAAAAAAACCTCTAGCCATACCGAAACCAAAAACATGAACGATCCTACCGACGATTAATCAACGCATCACCTCATCGCTCTCCATGGTAGCTACTTGCCATGAGGGGATAAGGGTAGCACCGATATAGATAGGAATGGTAATCAAAAAAATAAGTGCCAACGTTGCACCATCAAGCACAAAAGGAAGCTCAAAAGAGCCTCTAAGATGGCTATAACCCACAAAAATATTTTGAAGCAGGGGAGCGTTAGCCAAAAAGACAAAAGCCAAAGCCAATAAAACACCCACGATGTATGCAAAGAGCCAAACCATCAACGCTTCAACCATTCGCTCTTTGAGTATATCCTCTACCCTCCAGCCCAACGCCTTAAGCACACCGATTTCGTGTCGTTCGTTTGAACTCATAGCGCTTGATTTATCATACACTATCATAAAAAACGCAAAGAGTACCACAATAAATAGAGTTAAAAAAATACCACTTTTGTAATTAAAAATATTGGCATAGCTTATACGCAAATCCTCTTGGGTGATAATGCGACTGTTGGGAATAAGGGCTTTGATTTTGGATACGACCGTTGGAATTTCCGTAGGATTGGCAACTGTGACAACAATATCGGTAGCATACCCCTCCTCCATTGCAAAAATCTCTCTGGCGTTGGCTTTGGAGAGGATAATCATATCGTTGGATTCAAGCTGTGTTGCACCCTTAAAAACTCCCGCAATACGCATCTTTTTGAGTTTGCCACTGGGTAGAATGAAGTTGAAATACTCCTGATAGTAGCTTTGTGCCAATATTTTGCTAACCCCCTCTCCTACTACCATGGAGTCTTGCATCGTATCGCTATCGTAGAGTGTAGCGACTTGAGTAAGAGTCGTTTTGTATTGATTTTCATAGCTATCCATTCCTACGATACTAAAATTAGCACCCGCATTCTCAAAATAATAATACCCCCAAATCCTAGCAATGGCATCGTTTACCCCTGCAATTTGCACGATTTCCTCGACGATTGACTCCTCTATCTCCACGACTCGCCCCGCTTTGAGTTGTGTAATGGTCATATCGGGGAGTGTTTCGACCGTACTCAAAAGCTCGTATTTGATAGAGTTGGCAATCAAAAGTATGGAACTTACAAGAAAAATCAAGAGGGTAAAAATGGCAACTATGGAGAGATTTTTGGCTTTGCTTCTCAAAAGGGAGCTAAGAGCGTATTCGACAAAGTAGAGATTGATTCTTTTCATGGTATCACTTTGGAGGGTGTTTGATTGAGCGTAGGAGCGTACCAATAGGCGTAAGTCGTAGGAAAATAGCACAACAACCCCTCACCCTCACGATAAATATCAAAAAGCATACTAAGACTACGATGGCGTACAAAAGTAGCTTCGGTAGCTATAGCAAGGTCTGGTAGGGTACTTAGAGCCACAAACTGCTTTTTGAGTACTCTTTCAAGAGGTTTCATGCTCTTCGTCTCATAGAGATAGAGTATCTGTGCTATCCCAAAAAGTATCAAAACCCCAAAGCCTATTAGAACTCTTTTGCTTTTGTTATTTATCAAGTGCGTAAACCATTGTTGGGGTTATCTCATCAAATCGCACGATTTTTACCCCTCGATGGTCGTTTTTGAAGCTCAAAGCCTCTTCAAAAGAGTCAAAAGGGATAAGTTCATGCCCCATAGGTCCATAGGTATCGCTTCCTATGACATAAAAAGCACGTTTGGCATCGATAGCTTTTTGGGTATAGTAGTTGGTGACAAGGATTTTGGTGATTGTCTTGGCATGAATGCGGTGATAATTGCCCCACTTATTGGGATCGAAATAGAATTTCATAAGGTCTTTGACACCATCAAAGCTCACATGGTGTTCGCAATTGTCGTGAACAAAAAAGATTTGAGCCACCCAACGGGGGTATTTGTAGGTAAACATCCCGCAAACGGGACACTTTTCATCCTCACCCACCACGACTCTATCTTCTATAGCTTCCAAAACATTATGGCGTTGTTGCTCCCATAGATACAAAGCGAGGGCTTGAAACTGCCTAGCGTTGAGTTGGGGGCATAGCTTTTGAGTCTCTATGTGCGATTTTAGCTCATCAATCTCCAAAAAATCATTAAGTTCTATAGCAAAACTCTTGCACTTTTGGGTATAGATTTTTTTGCCCATGGGATAAATCTTTGCGGTTTTGATTTTGGTATCATAGGCATTATCGCTTTTGAGAGAATCAAGGGCTATCTTTCGTGCCTCTTCAAAGCTTGTGAGCGTACCACCTTTTTGCCCAGCAAAAGTTTGCGCATCTTTTGGGTTGGCAAAAGCCACTTTGGATACCCTAGAATGCACCCCTTGAAGCGATGAGCCTACGACATACAACGAGCCATTGGCATCGATAAAGGTTTTGTGATGATAATCCCTAACACGAATATCGTCGATACCGTACTCTTGACTATCAACTACCAAACAACGCAAAGAGCAGTAGTGACGCTCCGTGCCGTTGTGCAGTTTGGCTTTGTGAGCAGTAGCTTGATGGATTTTCAAATCGTTACCGCAAATAGGACACCACGCAGTTGCCATTAGCCAATTGAGAAAAAAGAGTAGAAAAACCCAACGTTTCATATTAGGTTCGATACTCCGCATTGATTTTGACATAATCGTAACTCAAATCGCATCCGTAGCTTTTGTAGCTGTATTCCCCCAATCCCAAATCGCAAACCACCTTAAAGCTCTCTTGCTTCATAATCGCATAGGCTTTCTCTTCTCGCTCTTTGTCGAGTTCTCTAAACTCATGGGAGTAGATGAGCAAATCATCGTAATGAATGGTTAAAAGCTCCTCGTCACACTCTATCCCACTAGCTCCTATGGTTGAAGCGATACGTCCCCAGTTGGGATCTTCTCCAAAGAGAGCAGTTTTTACAAGCAAAGAGTTGCTCAGTGCCATCGAAGCTTTTTGAGCATCTTCAAGGCTTTTAGCTCCCTTGACTTCAAACGATACCAGCTTCGTAGCCCCCTCGCCATCTTTTAAAATCATCATAGCAAGATTGAAAGTAATGGTATTTAACGCTTCTCTAAACGCCTCTTTGTTGTAAGCCCCTGATGTTTTGTTTGCCATAAGCATCAGTGTATCATTAGTAGAGGTATCGCCATCAACGGAGATTCGATTAAAAGATTGCCCAGCGGCCTCATGCAAAAGTTCATCCATGTCGCTTTTGGGGATAGCAGCATCGGTAGTGACAAAACAGAGCATGGTCGCCATAGCTGGATTAATCATTCCCGCTCCCTTGCAAACAGCTCCTATCTTGAAGCTACTACCATCGTGCATGACCACATCAAAAGCAAGTTGTTTCTCAAAACTATCCGTAGTCATAATAGCACGGGCTAATTTTTCATGGTTTTTAGCATCAAAATCAAACATCTCAAAAGCCGATACAATTTTATCTATATTGAGTCGATAGCCAATCACACCCGTTGAACTCATGACGGGATTGACAACCTCTGTGCGATTGAGTTTGGAAAAGATGGTGTTAATATCCTCCACCCCTTTTGAACCTGTCATGGCGTTGGCATTTTTGGCATTGATAAGCAAAAAATTGGTTTGAAAGCCTGTGGGATAGTTTTTGAAATGCACAATGGGTGCCGCGCAAAAGCGATTGGTGGTAAAAACAGCACTAATATCGCACAAAGCATCACTGCGAATAAAGGCCACATCGCCATCATTGCCTTTTCGCATTCCTACATTGACTCCGTCACAATAAAATCCATTGGGGGCAGTTACATTGCCTTTGATGGGGAAGATACTAAACATATTTTAACTCCTGTGGTTTTTCTTTTTTACGAATAATTTTGCGCACTCTACTAATCCCCTCGCTCGTACCGATATAAAGCAGACTGGACTCGGGTAAAATCGTAATATACTCTTGGGGCATGGGAATAAATTTTTGGTCTTTGTATTTAATACCTATAATGGTTACATCGGTAATATTTTTAAATTTGGCATCACGAATTTTGAGCAAAGTAAGCCATGAACTTTTGGGAACTTTTACCTCTTCCATATCGAGTGAAGTATCTTGGCGATACAAAAACTCTTGCAAGAGATTTTCCATATCGGGGCGAACCGCCATAGCATTGACTCGTTGAGCCATAAGTTTGGTAGCCGTTACTACCTTGTTAGCACCGAGTTTAAGCAGTTTTTGCTCATCTTCATAAGAGTTGGCACTGGCAATAATCAAATATTTTCGCTTTCGCTCAATCTCCTCTTCGTAGAGTCGTACCGAAGCAACAATAGCAATATTATCGGCTACATTACTAGCCAGTACAATGACACCTTTGGCCGAAGAGAGAAAGGATTTGAGTATCGCCTCTTGCGTATGAGGCTCGGCACGAACAAAGTAGGGATATTGGTATTTGTGCGCAATTTGTTCCATATCTTCTCGTGGATCAACCACTACAAAAGGAATATGATTGGCTCGAAGTTCTTTGGTGACTTGTTGCGTAAATTCGTTGTGATAACAGACAACAAAGTGCTGTTTTAATCGTGCTATGGCAAAAAGCATCTTTCTCTCCCGTAAGATTTCTTGAAAATATCCTCGCTGAAAAACCTCCGCCACAATCCCCACCGAAATAGAAAATGCCAAAAAACCAAAGATAATAAGCGTCACCGTAAAGATGCGTCCCATATCCGAAAGGGGATGTTGCTCCCCAAAACCAACCGTGGTGAAGGTAATACCCGTCTGGTAGATAGCATCCATTAAGGGATATTTTTCAATAATTACATAGCCCAGTGTGCCTATTAGCATCACAAGAACCGTTAAAATAAAAGGATATCGAAAGGGTTTTAGTTGAGAGTAATACTCATCCGTGAGGTCAATGTGGGGTTTTGGAGCGATTCGCCAACCGAGAAATTTTTGCAGTTTATAAATAGGACTCATTGAAAAAGAACCCCTTGAAGCTATTCAAGGAGTCACTACTGAGCAGACTGTTTCTTCATCGTTCTAAGTGTAGAAGCGGCGACTTTAATCTTTTTGGTAGTACCATCTTCTAATGTGATTTTTACACTTCTAAGATTTGGAAGTTGTCTTCTCTTTGTTTTGTTGTTTGCATGAGAAACGTTGTTTCCTACTAGTGGACCTTTGCCTGTAATACTACATTTTTTTGCCATTTTTTTTGCCTTTTTTGTTAAATTGTAAGTTGCACCTAAAATTTGGTGAATAAGTCCTGCGATTATAGCGAAAAAAATATAAAATAGACTTAAAGAACCCACCTTATGTGCTTTTGTCGCACTCGAAAGGTACGACTTAACTTTAGGGGGCAATTTCTCTGTGTTGCTTCTTGGATAGCATCCATCAAGCAATAGAGTTTACTTTTTGGTTGAATTGCTCTCGTTGTTATCCTTGGTAAGAGTCTCTATCTTATCTTTGGTAAGAGTCTCTATGACACTCTCCAAAGCACTTTTGGGAATAAGTCCCGCTTGCATCGTTTGCACTTCGCCTTTTTGATCCAAAATAATCAAAAATGGAATAGCCCCGCTCCAATTGGCTCGTGTTGCGATGTGTTCGACAAAAATATCGGCATCGGCTTGTGAAATTGTGATATAGTTAATCCCTTTTTGCTTGGCAAACTCGGCTGTTTGAGCGGTTGTGAGTCCTTGGACTTCGATTGCCATAATGACCAATTGCTCTTTGTATCGCCCTTGAAGCTCAATATACTCAGGGATAGATTTCATGCAAGGAGGGCATTTATGACCAAAAAACTCCAAAAAAATAACCTTATCTTTGAACTCTTTAAACTGCAAACCGTTAGGTAAAGCCTCTACGTTGTAAGTAGTGCCGTTAATATCTTTGATTTGAAAGAGATTTTCACCATTTGTCCCATTTTCATTTAATGCAAAACCATTCACAGCAAAAAGCATCACCACACTTACAAAAGCAATTAATCGCTTCATCAAAACTCCTTAAAAATAATTAAAACGATTATACATCATAAAGGTTAATCTATCTACTTTATTGTATGCGTGTTGCAAAACTCCTCTCTTTGCGGACTTGATCCGCAATTTGAGTTCTTAGAACACGTTTGGGACTACAAAAGAACTATCTCTAGCACCTCTTTAATATCCTCTACCGCAATGATTTCAACGTGTTGTTTGACTTCATCGGGGATATCTTCAAGGTCTCGCTCATAATTTTTGGCAGGGATGAGTACTTTGGTTACACCCGCTTTGTATCCTGCAATAAGCTTCTCTTTGAGTCCACCAATAGGCAAAACTTTACCCATGAGTGTCACTTCGCCTGTCATGGCTACTGTGTTGTCTATTTTTCTATCTGTCAAAATTGAAGCAATGACGCTGCACAACGCAATACCCGCACTAGGACCATCTTTGGGAGTAGCCCCCTCTGGAATATGGATATGCAAATCGTAACGCTGATAAACCTCACTGTGCGAGAGTTCTATCCCCTCTTCTATCTCTTTGGGGCTTTTGGGAATGCTCTCTTGGATAATCGTCAAATACCCCTCATCAATCAAAATCTTCACCACACTCATAGATATACGAGCCGACTCTTTCATCACATCGCCCAAACTTCCCGTAAGTTGCAAATTGCCTTTGCCTTTGATTTTGATAGCTTCGATAGTAAGCACATCCCCACCTACAGCCGTCCATGCCAAACCATTGACAATCCCAATACGAGGCTTATCCTCTACGGGTGAAATCTCAAAAACCTTTTTATCAGCGTAGTGGGCTAGATTTTTGAGCGTTACGGATATTTTGTCGATACCTTTATCACGCACCATCTCACGCACCCCTTTGCGTATCACTCCATCAATTTTGCGTCGCAAATTTCGCACACCCGCCTCTCTTGTGTATTCATCGATAAGCTTTTTGAGGGCCAAATCGTTGATTTTGAACTCTCTTTTTTGCAAAGCGTGTTTTTTTAGCTCTTGAGGAATAAGATAGCGTTTGGCAATCTCAAATTTTTCATCAGGCGTATAGCTATTGAGCCAAATAAACTCCATTCTATCACGCAAGGGAGCGGGGATTTTGCCTACTTCATTGGCGGTAGCGATAAAAATTGCACGGGAGAGATCAATATGAAAATTGAGATAATAGTCACGGTAGTGTGTGTTTTGTTCGGGGTCAAGTATCTCTAGCAAGGCCGCTGTTGGGTCGCCACGAAAACTTCGCCCCACCTTATCAATCTCATCAAGTACCAACACTGGATTCATACTTCCAGCCTCTACGAGTCCATGCACAACACGCCCTGGCATGGCACCCACATAGGTTCTTCGGTGACCTCGCAACTCATTAACATCTTCCAATCCACCCAACGCCAATCGCACCAAAGGACGCTTAAGAGCATTGGCAATAGAGTTAGCCAGTGAGGTTTTGCCAACCCCTGGAGGTCCTGCAAAACAAAGAATGACTCCTTTGGCTTCGCTTACGCCTCTAAGTTCTGCCAACTCTTTGATAGCAAAATACTCCAAAATACGCTCTTTTGGTTTTTCCAGTGAATAGTGGTCTTTGTTGAGTTCCGCCTCAACGGCTGATACGTTGAGAGACTTTTTGGATAATTTCCCAAAAGGAATCTCAAAAACCCACTCCAAATAGCTTTGCAATACATTGGCATCGCCGCTATCGGGATGCATGCGGGCAAGTTTGTCGATTTGTTTTTGTATCTCTTTGTAGCCACCTTGGTCGATATGCGACTTAATGGCTTCAAGTTTTTCTCGAAAGAGGGCTATCTCCTCTTCTTTGTGCGTATCAATTCCCAATTCACTTTGTATCTCTTTGAGCTGTTCTCGCAAAAAGTACTCTTTGTTGCTCTTTTCAATCTTTGAGTGTACTTTGCCTCGAATTTCACGTTCAAGCTTGGAGGTTTCAATCTCCTTTGTGACGAGTTCGATAATTGAGAGCAATCTATTTTCCGCTGAGTTGTCAATAAATATCTCGTATGCCATTTTGTGATCAATGTGTATCATAGACGACACCAAATCGACGATACGATTGGGGTTGCTGTTTTGTTCGATGCTTTTTATTAAATCAGATGGAAATTGGGAATTAAACGAGGAGAGTTGCTTAAGCTTCTCTCTAAGAATCTCCATAATGGCATCGACTCGCAATTGATTGTACTCATCGTATGCCAATGTATCAATCAAGGCAATAGCAGGTCGTCGCTCAATCTCAACATTTTTGATAATAGCCCGTGAGAGTCCTTGAAAAAGAATTTTAACTCGTCCCTCAGGCATTTGGACTTTACGCATGATAGAACCTACAACCCCTATAGAGTTAATAGCGTGCATCCCCTCTTTGGTCTCTTGGGGGTCAAAAGTGGGCGTGGCAATAAATATCAACGTGTTGTGTTCAATCGCATAAGCGGCTGCGTCAATATCATCTTTGGAGGTCAAAAAGAGTGGGGCTATCATAAAAGGATACAAAAATATATTTTCTACAATAATAATGGGGGTTTTGGTGGGAAATTTATCATAATCGCTTAATTGCACATTATGCTCCTTTGGTCTATTCAATGCAAATGGTGTTTAAAAAAGCACAGTGTATGTGCTTAATAGTGACCAAAATATTAGTTAAATACTTTGGTTACTTTGTTTAAAATGCTATCATCGGGTTTGGATATATCGGACATTTTGATAGAAGAGGATTGGTTTTTGGTTCGGTAAATCTTTGCAGCATCCTCTTTGCCCACACGATTGTAGAGAGAGGCTACGTTCTCATTGAGAAGGATTTGGCTCATCTTTAGTCGCACAACAATAGTATTTACAAGATGATTGTATTGTGAAGAGGGGTAAGTGTAGAGAAATTTATTGGCATTGGTAATGGTATCTATCATTAATTTTTGATCTTTGTTGGTATCACGAATACCCAAAAATGCTGCTTTTAATGTCATAAACTCGGCATACTCTTGTCTATCGCCTACGGCAAATCGTTTGTTGTACTCTTTGAAGTAATAACTTGCCAACTGATACTCCTCTTTGTCCATGTGGGCATGGGCAAGTATCATCATGGTCGATTGAAGCAGTGGCGATTTGGTGTGTTCACTACGCATGGATAGATAATACTCATCGGCTTTATCCAAATTGTTTGAAGCAATGGCATTGGTAATTTTGTGGTACCATGAGAGTGCTGTTTTGTTAAACTCTTTTTTGGTTGTATCAATACTACAACTTGCAAGAAACACAATTGCTAACGTCATAAGCAGGATTTTTTTCATCATTCATTAACCTCAATCTAAAAATTTATAAGGGATATAGTATCTTAAAATAGGTAAAACTAAGCTAAGAGCCAAAAAACTTGACTCCTAGCAACTAGTGGTAACTATTAATAGAGTCCGTATTTTCCATCGGCTCTTTTGTACATGACACGCATCAAACCATCGTGGTCATTAAAGACGATAAATTGTCTGTTTTTTTCTTCTCTAAGTGCATCCATCGCTTCATCAAAATTAAGCGGCTTGTGCAACTCCAAATCCATTGGAACAATCTCAATTTCATCGTTTGTGACATTTTGGTCAAAATCCAATACCGCTGCGGCTTCATCGCCCAAATCTTTAAAGCTGTTAATTCTGTGCGATTTGATCTTGTCGGCGTGTCGTCTTAAGGATTTTTTGACTCTCTCAATCGCCAAATCGGTAGCGGCATAGACATCTTTGTCGTTTTGGGTTATGACAATTGAGTTTTTATCTTTGAGATTGACAACAAACTCAACTCCAAACCCTTTTTTGCCCTTTTTTTCGTCGGCTGAAATAATGGTAGTTGCAGAGATAATATCCAAATTGTATTTATCAAGCGAATCAAGTGCCTCATCAACATAGCTTTTGATTGCATCGGTTAAATCAAAATGTCTTCCTACAATATTTCTGTTCATAGCATATCCTTTGGATCAAAATAGGAATATAGTCGTATCTAAATTTACACTTATATACCTTACAATAAATTATAGCTCAGTTACATAAATACAGAGTAAATAAAAGAGAGAGACATTCAACTTTTAAGGTTGAATGCTATATTTTTTGAAGGGTACGGCGGTGGTAGGTTATCCATGGAGCATCACCGTTTCTATGAAAATTGGCATCTCGATACTCTACATAAACATCGATTATCACATTGGGAGAGGTATTGGTAGTGAGATTGGTATCGAGTATTCTTGCGTTGGTACACGTGATATTGTTACCTATATAAGAGACCCGTGTAGCCACACGATACCCCATACCCGAATCGACATCACCCGTTGCACTATCGCCAATCTTTATGCCCTCAATTTCCCCATCGACTCCATCCACGCACGTCGCTCCGCCCGTTATCCCGCTGTTTCCTGTAATGGACATAATGGTAAATTCGGTGTAGCTTTTGGCTAACAAAATCGCTTGTTCTTTTTGAAACTGCGTCGTGGTTGAAAAAATGATTTTATTGGAGAGAGTAAACACCATCGCACTTACTCCCATCATAACTACCATGACGGTAATTGCCATCATCATTGAAAATGCTCGTCTCATCGTATCACCGCCTTCTCTTTGCAGATTGAGATATACTCTTTCTCTCCGATTCGTTCATCCACACAAATTTTGAAGCGTATCGTATCCCCTGCTCCTGAAAATCTAAAAACACTCACATTTTCAAGGAGTACTTTACTGGGTGCAGAGGTATAGCTCTCTCCATTCCACGGCTGATAGTTGTATCGCAACTCCAATCGATAGAGT
>DYMA01000070.1 GCA_020721815.1 Sulfurovum sp.
GAGGTTTTTTACTTTAATTTTGGCTTAGGTGATGGGGTGAGTGGTTACAAAGTTTTTAGATTTATTATTAAGTGTAACATCAAGTTCTTCTTCCATTTGACTAATAGTTTTACCATAATATTTTTCAAATTTTGATACTACAATATCTTCTAAAGAAGTTCTTTTAGCAATAGCTAAAGTGGGAATTAATTTACCATAATTTTCTTTTTGATGATTAACTAAAGTTGCAATTATATGATTTACATATCCTTGTTTTAAAGAGTATGCTCGTTGTTTCGCCTTAACACCACTATTTGGTTGTTCTCGTAAATTTCCACCTTTGCTTCCTTTTGTACAAGCCCCAAGATAAAGAGTATCACCTTCTGAAAGTTCATGAGCTTTACCCTCTTTTATTTTTTGAGAGATAATATTCCAATCTTTTTTAATGATTTCCAAATCTATTTCAGGGAAAGACCATTCATCGACAATCTCTATACAATAATCTATCTTTTCTTTTTCAGTTTCATGAAGATAAAACACCAATAATAAATTATTATTCTTTTTCCAAAATGAACTATTATCAAAATTTTGATTAACTACTTCATTGTAATTTATAATATTTAAGACCAATCTCTCTTTTGAAACATACTGTAACTTTTTTAATTTTTTTATTGGGGATGATTTTAATTCAAGTCCTACTTCTTTAAAGTCTGGTTCACTATCAGAATTTGGTTCATACAAAAAATAATATTTCTCTAATAATTGCCCAAATCCACCTTTGTTAGATTTATCTTTAGCTACAATTTCACCACACTTATCTCTAAGAGTTAGATTTAAAAGCTTTTTTGCATATTCAATAATTGATGTTTTATTTTGAATATCATAAGGTCGTGTCATAATATTTCACTTTCATTCAACAAAACTTTCCCTAATCTTTCAACAATCCCAACAACTAAAGCATTCCCCATCAAAAAAGCTCTTTTAGTATCACTTACCCCTGCTGTATGATTATCTGGAAACATATTTGCTCTTTCCAATTCCACAGGTGTTAATCTTCTATATCTTCCATTCACACATACAACATGCTTAAATCTTGAAGCACTTGCACCCCCTTCTCCTGTTATAATAGTTCGAGCAGGTTTATCTAAACTATCAGGAAAGCTCATGCTCCCTTCACTATAAGTATATACATGTCCAGTTGTTTTGTTCGTTCGTTCAAAAGATTTTCCACCTTTTTGGTATTCCCACTTTTTTAAATCTTCTTCATCTATATAAAACTCTTTTGGGACAGCACTTTCATCTTCTAAAATATCTTTTAATATTTTGTTTACTCCCTCATAGTTTGGTGTAATTTTACAAGTATGGTACATGCCATCAATCATATATCCAGATTCTAAAAAAGCATTCTCTTTTGGAGTTTCTTTATTAAAATTTTGTGTAATATCCACTAAATCAGAGTTTAATTCTTTTACAATTATATTCTTTGATTCAATCTCATGAATAGGGAAAGCTTTTGCAAAGATTCCTTCTTTATTAAATATCACTTCATTTGTATTGTTTTTTATAAGATTGTAGTGATAAGTATCTTTTTTATATCCCATTATAAAAATTCTTTTTCTTCTTTGGGGCATCCCGTAAACACTTGCATCAATTACTCTCCACTCAACTGCATACCCAAGAGAATTTAAAGATGAGAGCATCAATGCAAAGTCTCTTCCTCTTTGTGTTGCTGGAGATTTTAGAAGTCTATCTACATTTTCAAGCATAAGATATTTCGGAGAATTTTCTTTTTTTTCTTCAAGTATTCTATATATTTGCCACCATAGTACACCTTTTTTTCCAACAATCCCATTGGCATTTTTTAGTGTACTAGCGACTGAATAGTCTTGACAAGGAAAACCACCCACAAGCAAATCATGCTCTGGAATATGATCTGTATTTACAGTTGCAATATCTTCATTTGAATGGTTTTCATATCCAAATCTAGCACAATATATATCACTAGCGTGTTGTACTTTTGTCGATGGTTCCCATTGATTACTCCAAACGATATTAAAGTTTTTCTTTTCACTTTGAACTTTCTCTAATCCTAACCTAAATCCACCGACTCCAGCAAATAACTCAACAGTTCGTATTGTTTTTACTTTATTTAATTGCATTTTTTCTTGATTTTCTATTGTTTTATAAATTGTGAATAAATTAGGTGTTTTCATTTTCTATTTTTCCTTTTAAAATAATATTATCAAATAAAAATTGCACTTTAATATATTGCAGAGTACAATACATTTTGAGCTATTTTACAATAAATCAACTTTAAAAGCTTCTATCCATAATTTAGGTTTAAGTATCCGAGAAATACAAACTCTAAATGTTTTTTAACAATATCTACCTTTGAATATATCTCATCTTCAAATTTTAATTTAACTGCATTATCACCAATCCTATCAGTATTTTCCCAAAGCACATAAGTACCATTTTTACCCAATTCATCAATTTTATATAAATTTAAAATGGTTGCTATGTCTAAGATTTTTAAAGTCCAATCATTTGGAGTAGAATAAGATTCAAAAATGGGAATCAATCCACAAATCGTGGGCGAGAAGTTTGGCAGCGATTGAGTGCTTTGTGGGCGAGTAGGTCGTTGGGGTATTTGCCAAAATGCTCTTTGCTCAACACCGAACAGGGCTGTTTGTAGCGTTTGCACCCCTCGTATTTGAGATAGGTAATCAATCCTCTATCGTGCTGTTTGGTTCGTTTATCGTAGCAGACGTAGGGGTAGTGGGCGGCATTGGGGCTTTGGTAGGTGGTATCGATATCGTGAATGGGCAAAGGCGGCTCATCGGGCGTAATGGTTCGAGTGGTTGGAGTAGTGGTAGCCTTGTCCAAATGGGTGGTAGTCGAAAGCGTTTGAATGGCTGTCATCTTAAAGCTCTCTCCTGTACTTTTGAGGGTAGCACTTACGATGGAAGTCCCCTTTTTTTGACGCTCTTTGTTGCTAATGCTCCATGCAAATTTGAAGCTAATATCGCCATAAACGCTATCAAGATACTCATAGTGACGTTTTATATCAACCGAATCAAGCTGATACTCTCGGTTGCTCCACTGGGTAAAATAGGCTTTTGTGTCGTTGTAAATCGTATCGTGGGTGGCACTGGGCGTATCAAAATAGGGTTCTACCTTGCGATCGTAATACTCCAATACCCCGTAGAGATCATGCCCCTCTTGGGCTTTTAGGCTTTTTTGTAAAAAATCTTGAATCTTTGGCAAGGCAAAGAGTTTATCCAGCTCTTGAGGAGTAAGCGATTTGCTTTTTTCTATCTCTCTGGCTACTGTGTCGTTGCTAGATGGTGCATTTTTGGGGGTCTCTATGGTGGAAGGGGTTGCGTTGTTCTCTTGTACGAGATTGAAATAAAAATCACCAATGACCGAAGTGGTCGTCCACGGTGTCTGTTCGCCGTTGCTTTCACCAAAGACTCCCTGGCGTGTTTGATTAAATACCGCATCGAGAGACATATTGGGTTCGTTGATAGTACGCAAGAGATGCTTGGTAAAAAGCCCGTTTCGTTCATCGCCATCACTGGCTACTTGACCCGGTCCCGTGGCAAAAGCGATGTACATACCCCTTGCGTTATTGATTTGTGCCAATCCTCCGCCTCCTCGTTTAAAAGGGTCGTTTCGACACGCATCAAGCACGATGATATTGAGTCTATTTTTGGCACTCTCCATCATATCGATGACATAATTGACGGGTAGTGATTTGTACTTGACATCAATAGCGTTGGATATGGTTGAGTTGATAGGGATAAGATAGTTGCTATCATTGATTTGCAATCCATGCCCAGCGTAGTAAAAAAAGCCTACACCGCCCTTTTGAAGCTTTGTTGCAAACTCTTTGACACCCTTCTCCATGCTTTGAAGGTCGCCATCGACAATATAAATGACATCAAAATTTTTCTCTTTTAAGAGCTTGGCAATATCTTGGGCATCGTTGAGAGTATTGACAAGCGGAGCAAAACGGGTGTATTTCCCGTTTCCAATGACTAAAGCGACTCTGTTTTCATCAGCGTATTTCTCTTGATAGATAGAGCGACTCATATCGGCAACTACCACGGAAACAAAGAGTAGAAAAACTACGCTTATGCGTTTAAAGCACCCCATCAAAACTCCAATTAATCAACAAACCGTGGTCTAGCACTTACGCAACGTTGAAAAGCTTGATAGGCTTTGTAGTCATTGGGGTATTTGCCAAAATGCTCTTGTCCAAACTGATGACACGGTCCATCGGTACGCTTACACCCCTCGTATCGCAAGTAGGTAATGTATCTTTCATCTTGAACCTTGACTCGTCTATCGTAGCACACATAGGGAAATCGACTCTCGTAGGGACTCTTAAACGTTCCATAGACATCGTGGACATCCACCGTCGGTACACCCGTACCCTCACGTACCTCTGTCGTACGAGCATCGACTACTCCAATTACCATAATCATAAGCACAAACAATCGCACCAACATAACAAACTCCTTGATTTTGATTTAAACAATTATAATATCAATTGTATAAAATAGTGCTTTAGATATGTTATAATCAAACCAATATGAATTTTAGAGGAGTTTACACCATGCGTTATCTACTCTTTTTGTCTCTCTTTGCCTTTGCAATGGCACAAGATAAGATTGAGATTAAACGTACCTACTATGAGAGTGGAGAGCTTTCGAGTGAGACACGCTATGTCAATGGCAAACAAGAGGGAGAGGCAAAGAGATTCTATCCTAGCGGACAAATACGTAGAGAGATTCTCTATAAAAATGGAAAAGATGTAAGCATAAAGGCATATTACTCCGATGGCTCACTAAGAGCAGATGTTGATACACAACAAGATGTTCATAAAATCAAAATCTTAAATCAAGATGGCGAAGCCTTTGTGGACCATGAAATCCATGGAGACCCCAACAACAAAGATAGAGCCACACTCTTCATCAAAGAAAAAGACTATACCACACAATTTAAAATAGAAAAATATGAAGCCATAGAAGCCCCTAAAGTTATCTTCAAAGATGACCCAACCCGTAAAGATGGAGAGATTATTGAGTACAATGAGAGAGACGATATTGAAAGCTATGTCAAGGTACGAGATGGAAGATTTGATGGAGAGGCTTTAAGCAATTATGGCACTTATAAATATATTGATAACTTTACCAATGGTAAACTCAATGGTATGCGAAAACGATACCAAGATGGTGTATTAATCACAGAGATTGAGTTTAAAGATAACCAAAAAAGTGGTATTTTTAGAGAGTATTATGATGATGGCACACTCAAACATGAGGGTTTTTATGAAAAGGATAAATTGATAGGAGAGTTTGTAGAGTACCGTGAAGATGGGAGTGTCAAATCCAAAATGCTCTTTGACAAAAATGGCAAAACGATGCGTAAACTCTTTGATAAAGAGGGTAAGCTTTTGAGCATTGTCAATCTAAGCAACAGCACAACACTCAACCCCCAAGATATTAACACAACTCAAAACTACCAACAAACCATGCTCTACCCCAATGGTAAACCCTACCGTGAATTTAATCGCACCAAAAAAGGAGATAGGGTCTCTATCTACTATCCTAGCGGTGAGCTAAAGTTTGTAATTCCTTTTACCAAACACAAAGCCAATGGAGAAGCCAAGAAGTATTACAAAAATGGCAAACTTCGAGCTTTGATACCGATGAGCAACAACAAGATTGATGGTACTATTAGCGTCTATTATCCCAATGGCAATAGCCTAAAGTATCACTTGCCCTACAAAAAGAACCTTTTAAGCGGAACCAAAATCAAGTATGAGCCTAAAAGACAAACAATGGATTACAATATCACCTATAGCGATGGAGCGATAAACCTATCTAAACCTTTTGCTTTTAGAGATAGTAGTTGCAATACCATTGTCTATTATGAGAATAAAAGAGTAGAGTACAATATCAGCTGTAAAAAAGAGGCTAAAAGCATCAAGGGCTACTACCAAAACGGTATGATAGAGTATGAAATCAACTATCAAAAAGACAAAAAAGAGGGGCTAAGCTATCTCTACTATGGAGATAGAGAGTTTGATGAGCTTACCCACCTAGGTAGTCTCACACATGAGCCTGTATTTCAAAACTCTCTTTATCAAGAACTCAAATTTGCCAACGACCTACTCAACGGTGAGAGTAAAATTTATAAACAAAATGGTGAACTTATCAAAGAGATAAACTACAAAAATGGACGTAAAGAGGGGCTAACCACTCAGTTTGGTATCACAAGTTATGGCAATAAGCCAACTACCACCAAAACAGAGTACAAAGATGATAAAAAAGATGGCAGTGAGCGTTATTACGAAGAGGGAGAACTCAAACGAGAAACCCAATACAAAAAGGGGATAAAAGATGGCAAAGAGATGCAAAAAGAGTGGGATGGAGAGACTCTAAGCTATTATAAAAACGGTAAAAAAGATGGTTTTGAGACCAAGTATAATAAAAATGGTGAGGTTTATGATGGAAAAGAGTATCGTGATGGCGAAATAGTTTATGAGATTGAGGAGATTATAAATGAGTGAAAAAATCAAAAAAATACTCAAAGAGATAGTTTCAACGCTTCTGATAGTTTTTGTTTTATCTTTGGTAGTCAATTATTTTCGAGCCCCCAAGCTTGATTCCAATACCCTGCCATCTATTGAGGCGAGACTTATTAATGGCAGTGAGTGGAGCAGTAAAGATACCCAAAAACCTTTGGTGGTTCACTTTTGGGCGACGTGGTGTAAGGTGTGTAAACTAGAAGCCAGTAACATTGATGCTTTGGCAAAAGAGGCAAATGTAATTACCATTGCGGTTAATTCAGGAACCAATCAAGAGATTAAAGCCTTTATGGATGAGCGAAAACTCTCCTACAAAGTTATCAATGATGAGAGCGGAGCTTTATCACGAGCGTTTAAAATCGAAGCCTTTCCCACTACGTTTATCTTTAATTCCAAAGGTGAGTTATCCTTTACAGAGACAGGTTATACCACTACGGCTGGACTCAAAGCAAGGTTAGTATTGGTAAAATAGTTTTGGAGCAAGTGAAATAACTGATAAAAAAGTGCTTCGACAAGCTCAGCATGAACGGTTTTAAGCTATCCATTAAAAATGCTCATGATATAATATGCTTCTTAATAAGGAGCGTAGATGCAATACAACGATACAGATTTCAATACCAAAACCATTTTGATTACAGGAGGAGCGGGATTTATCGGTTCTAATTTGGCGTTCTATTTCCAAAACCACTACCCTCATGCTACCGTTGTGGTTTTTGATAGCTTCCGAAACGGGCAAAAGCTTAGTAACGGCAACCTCAAAAGCTTTGGGCATTATCACAATCTACTGGGTTTCAAAGGCATTGTTATAAGCGGTGATATTAACGACAAAGCAGCGCTTAAGGCACTTCAAAACAACTACCGTTTTGATTACATCTTTCATCAAGCCGCTATTAGCGATACGACCGCCCACGAGCAAGATTTGATGATAGCTACCAATGTCAATGCTTACGAAGCGTTGCTCAAAATCGCCATCGACCATGGAGCAAATATGGTCTATGCCTCTTCGGCTGCTGCGTATGGTGATAGTGATAGATTTGAAGTGGGATACGAATCGCCCAATAATCTCTATGGATTTTCAAAGGTAATGATGGACAATGTCACCTATCATTATCTCCAAAAAGGGGTCGATATTTCGATTGTAGGATTGCGTTATTTTAATGTCTATGGTGAACGAGAGATGCACAAAAACACAACCGCCTCGATGGTGTTGCAGTTTGGATTGCAAATTTTGCAGGGCAAAACCCCACGCCTTTTTGAGGGAAGTGATAAGATTTTGAGAGATTTTATCTATATCGACGATGCGGTACAAGCCAATATTTTAGCCGCACACCCCAAACAAAGCGGTGTTTACAATGTCGGTACGGGCAAAGCCAGAAGTTTTGAAGATATTGTGGATATTTTGCAACGTGAACTGAGCATTGACAATGGCAAAGAGTATATCCCCAATCCTTATATCGGCTCTTATCAATTTTTCACTCAAGCCGATATTCAATCAACCCAAACCCATTTGGATTACACGCCACGCTTTAGCCTAGAGGAGGGGATTAAGAGCTATTTGCCCCAGATTAAACAATTGCATCGATAAGCCTACCATACAATGGGTCTTTTGCCCAAACGCTTCAACAAGGCATTGGTTTGGCTAAAGTGACGGCAACCCAAAAAACCACGATAGGCTGAAAGGGGGCTAGGGTGAGGAGCGGTGAGAATGGAGTGACGATGCTTATCAATCAATTGGCTTTTGGCTATGGCGTTGCTTCCCCAAAGCAAAAAGATACTGTTTTCACAATGGCTAGAGATGTGGCTTATGATGGAGTCGGTAAATATCTCCCAACCTATATTGTGGTGCGATTTGGGCTGATGGGCTTTGACGGTTAGGATGGTATTGAGCAACAAAACGCCTTGATTGGCCCATGGGGTTAAATCTCCATCTTGACACATAGAGACTGCACCCAAATCGCTCTCAATCTCTTTGAGAATATTGACCATCGAGGGGGGATTGGGAATGTTTGCAGGGGTGGAAAATGCCAATCCTTGCGCTTGTCCCTCTCCATGATAGGGGTCTTGCCCCAAAATGACCACCTTAAGAGTCTCTAGGGGTGTTTTGCCAAAGGCTGCAAATATCTTCTCTTTGGGGGGATAGATGGGGGTTGTTTGGCGTTGATGTTCAATAGTACTTTTAAGCTTTTGAAAATACTCTTGCGATTTTTGATGCTCTATAATCTCTTTCCAACTTTGCATTGTGACTCCATGGTGTAGTGCCAATTGTATCACGTTTATTCTGATAGAGTCTCTCAATATGAAATGAAAAGATTATCTTTTTATAGAGATATGTTATAATTTTGCACAATCGTGAGGAGAATTTTTATGTTGGACTTTAAATCTGTTATTGATAAACTCAAAATCCTATTATCCAAAAAGATGCAAAAAAAGGGCAAAGTGTTTGACAAAGATGTAGCCAACGCTTTGGGTATTGCACAAGCTACCTTTGCTACGATGAAATCCCGCAACTCCCTCCCCTACAAAGAGATACTGCTCTTTTGTGCCAATCATAAAATCTCCATCAACTGGCTCTTGTTTGACCAAGCCACCCAAATGCTTGTGCAAGAGAGTGATAGATTTATGCAGGTGCGTTATTTTCCCCATATTCAAGCCAGTGCTGGCGGGGGAGCTTTTAACATACAAGAAGATTGCATGATGCTTAATATTGATAAAAATTTGCTCAAAGCACTGTTGCCAAGCCAACAACCCAATGATGCTATCCATATCGAGGGGGACTCTATGGAGCCTACTCTTAAAGATGGCTCTATTGTCTTTATCGATAGAAACGTTTGCGATATTACCAAAGAGGGTATCTTTGTCGCCTCTACCGTAGCGGGGCTTTTTGTAAAACGCATACGCAAACGCATGGATGGTCTCATCGAGCTTATCTCCGACAATCAAGCCTACTCTCCCGAAATACTCACACCCGACGAGGTGCAAATCGTAGGACAAGTAGTAGGAAGCGTGGAGCGACTCTAATTTTTGGAGATTTGTGCTTATTGTGGGGTTGGAGTTTCGTAATGAGAAAACCCCTCTAATGCCATTAGCTCTTTGAGTTGGGGTGTGGGTTTGGTAGGTGTAGCAATGATTTTTTGAAAATTATCCCATTCTTGATGAGAAAGCATCAATACCCTCTCCTCTTTTTGTATCTTTTTTGCCCTTTCGACAGCAGTAGAAATCAAAAAATTACTTAAATCCATATTCTTCCTCCTTTTATGATAGCAATTTAAAAACTACCCCCTAAGCTCAAAAGCACAGTACTATTAACTGATATTAAGCACTTTCGTAGGGGTAGCCCTTGTGGCTACCCTTTTTGTCATTTTATTTTGGGTCGTTGCACATTACACCACAACATTGTGGGCAACCACAAGGGATTGCCCCTACGCAGAATTTGATTTGCATAAAATACGTAAGGTTAGCTACTAACAACAACTCAACACCAACCCAATAAACTACGTCCCTTTGGTGGTTTGCAATAATCTATCCGTCGTAAGAGTGGCTATCATGGAGACGATAACGTAAATCATAAAAAAATACAATCCTACCTCTATTTCAGCATGACTGGTGCCATCACCACTGGACAAAAAGACAAGCAAAGTAGCTACCACAAAAACATCCGCCATAGACCATTTGCCCAAAAGTTTAAAAAAGTGTACGAGTTTGTGGGCAAAAGAGCTTTGGACAAAGAGTGCGACAAATATCAGCGAGAGATTTTTGAGCAGTGGAAAAATAATCGAAAAGATCAACAAAAACCCGCCCACGGCATACTCTCCGCTCTCAAAGAGACTATGGAGTGTGCTGTATAGGCTCTTTGATTGAGCCGTGAGGGTAATATCGCCCAAAATATCGACATTTTTGTAGATACTCATAATCATAATAGGAGCAAAAATCCCCACGCCCAGAGCAATCAACGCCATAAACGTAATCGAAACCGTAAAAGCCACCAAACCAATCAAAAAATAGAGCATCATGACTATCAAGAGTGTAAAAACAAAAAATAGCGTATATTGTATGCTTTTGTCGTGGTAATAGGCTTTGATGCGCATCATCTCTTTGTGTTTTTGGACTATCTCATCGTACCCGTCGTAGAGACCGAAGCTAAGAATCTCTCCTGCACGCTTAAGTTTGATAGAGGTGAGATTGTGAAGCGTATTCTCTTTGACAATCAAAAGCGTAACCTCTTCGTATTTTTTGGAGTAGCTATAGGCTTTGTAGGCAAACAAAGAGGCTATGCCAATCAACACAAAAAGAGTCAAAAGCACAACGATTTTTTTTTGCATAATAGACTCCTTGCTCTTTGAAGTCGATTATAGCATATTCAAACCACAATTTTTACATGATATTATTGAGTTCCTCTTCAGGAATTGCCAAAAGTCGTCGCTCCAATCGTCCTATCTCTTCGAGAAGCTCTCGTGAAATCGCCTCCATATCGTCGTAAAACTGTTTGGCATCGGCGTGTTCTTGGGTGGTTAGATCTTTTTTCTTATTGCCAAAAACTTTTGCCATAAAACCTTTTTGAGGTTTATTGAAATAGATTTTGTAACCACTCACCCCCCCTCTACCCCAAAAACCTTAAAATAAAAACAGCAA
>DYMA01000071.1 GCA_020721815.1 Sulfurovum sp.
GTAATGAACGAGAGCAAAGATTTTTTACGCACCAAAGTGGAAGAGGATTTAAAGGCGGGTCGATATACGCACGTGGTGACTCGCTTCCCTCCCGAACCCAATGGCTATCCGCACATAGGACACGCTAAATCAATTTGTATCAACTTTGGAATAGCCAACGACTACCACGGAGTGTGCAATCTCCGCATGGACGATACCAATCCCACCACCGAAGATACCCAATACGTCGAAGCGCTCAAAGATGCCGTAGAGTGGCTTGGATTTGAGTGGGAGGGGAAAGTTCGCTACACTTCAGACTACTTTGAACGCCTCTACGAATACGCCATGCAACTTATCAAGATGGGCAAAGCGTACGTTGATAGCCTAAGCGAAGAGGAGATTAGAGAGTATCGTGGCAGTGTTACGCAATCGGGAAAACGCAGCCAATATGCCGCTAGGAGTATAGAGGAGAATGTAGAGCTATTTGAGCGGATGAGAAAGGGGGAGTTTGGCGATGGGCAACACGTCTTAAGGGCCAAAATCGATATGAGTGCTGCCAATATGCAGTTGCGTGACCCGCTTTTTTATCGTATCCGACACGCCCCACATCACCGCACAGGCGATACTTGGTGCATCTATCCTATGTATGATTTTGCCCATTGTCTCTCAGATTATATCGAGGGGGTTTCGCACTCTATTTGTACGTTGGAGTTTGAAAACAACCGTGCGATTTACGATTGGATACTAGATACCTTGGGACTTACGAGACAACGCCCCTATCAATATGAGTTTGCAAGGCTCAATATCAACTACACCGTCATGAGTAAACGCAAACTTTTGGAGCTTGTAAACAAAGGATTGGTAAGCGGTTGGGATGACCCTCGTATGCCCACCCTTGCGGGGTATCGTCGCCGTGGTTACACACCTCAATCGATTGTGCATTTTTGCGACACCATCGGCATTGCCAAAGCCAACTCTACCGTCGATGTAGCCCAACTTGAATTTGCGATACGAGATGAGCTTAACCTCGCCGCACCACGTGTCATGTGCGTACTTGAGCCTCTCAAAATCACGATAGAAAACTACGAAGGAAGTGAGCTACTCGAAGCCTCCTACTATCCGCAAGATGTACCCAAAGAGGGGGTGCGAATGTTGCCCTTTTCAAAAGAGATTTTTATTGAACGAGAGGATTTTGATGAAAATCCCCCCAAAGATTACTACCGTCTCACGCCCACCCAGCCCGTACGACTCAAACACGCCTACATTATCGAGTGCAAAGAGGTGATTAAAGATGCTACGGGTAAGATTATCCAACTCAAAGCCCACTACTACCCTAATTCCAAAAGCGGAGAGGATAGAAGCGGTATCAAAGTCAAAAGTGCCATTCAGTGGGTAGAGGCAAAGAGTGCCAAAGAGGTAGAGGTAAGGCTCTACGATAGACTCTTCAAGGATGAATCGCCCAAAGGTTTGGAGGATATTAACCCCCATTCATTGAAAATCATTCGCAATGCCCTCATTGAACCCGCCGTCATTGATGCCAAACCCGATGAGCGGTTTCAGTTTGAACGTTTGGGATATTTTTACGCTGATCCTATAGATTATAGTGATGAGCATCCCGTCTTCAACAAAATCGTAGGACTCAAAGAGTCGTGGGGCAAAAAGGCTCAATCGACACAGCCCAACAAAACAGAAAAAAAGGTACAAATCGATGGCAAAGTAGCCCCCATGAGTCAAACCCAACAGGCACTTTTTGAACACTACACCCAAACACTTGGATTAAACAGTGAAATCGCCAATACATTAGCCCGTGATGAGAGACTCTCCCACTTTTACGCCCAAACCCTCCATGAGTTCAACAGCCCCATACCTCTAGCCAATACAGTAGCCAATGAGGTAGCAAGAGAACTCAAAGACAAAACTATCGAAGAGCTTAGATTTAGTGCCAAAGAGGTGGCGCAGCTTATCAAGATGGTCGAAGATGAGAGCATCTCAACCAAAATCGCCAAAGAGGTTTTTGAAGAGATGGCAAAAAGCGGCGAAGCACCCCAAACCATCGTCCAAACCAAAGGATGGATGCAAATTAGCAACCCTCAAATCCTCCAATCCATTATCGATGAGGTAATATCCAAAAATCCCGATAACGTCGCCAAATACAAAGCAGGAAACACCAAACTCTTTGGCTTTTTTGTAGGAGAGGTACTCAAAGCCACAAGCGGCAAAGCCAATCCCAAAATGGTCAATGCACTCGTAGGAGAAACGCTGCAAAGCTAAGTTGTCCTACTGTTAAGATTATCTAAACAAAATATTCGTATATCCAAATATCCTTTTGATGGGCTTTGCATTGAAAATCTTTGGATAAAATCTCCTCTACTAAGGCTTGATGTTTGTGGGTTTTAATCACTACAATGCCTTTGGGGTTGAGTCTGTTTTTACTATCTTCCAAAAATCCTTTGGGATTGTAGAGTTTATCTATTTCGAGTGCCACAATCGCATCGTAGCCTTTGAAATTGGGCTTTAGGTTGGAAGCATCGCCTTGCCAAAATTGGCATTTGTCCCTATCCCAATCAAAGTTTTTGGCTTCAACTGTGTAAACTTTATCGTTGTAGAGATACTCAATAGCTCCTTGTTCTTGCATTTGCGTGGCTACCAAAATAAACCGAGCCGAAAAATCAATCCCTGTAATATGTTTGGCATGGCGTGAGAGTTCAAAAGTGCTTCGCCCTGTGGAACAACCGATGTTTAAAATGGTGGCATCTTTGGGGATGAAGGTTTGGATATACTCACTCTCGCTTGTGTCATAGGCTTGATAGTTGGTTTGGCAACTTTTGGCTACGCTTTTGTCGATAATGATACGCTCTTTTGTGGTGTGTTGATTGTGCGTCGATACAATGTAGCGAAATCCTGCGTGTTGGTAAAAGTGTCGTCTAAAGGCGTAGCGTGCGTGCTTCATTAGCTCATTGCCACTACTTGCCCATGAGCCTCCCTTGATAAGGTTGTGTTTGGTATCAAAAGTAGGCGTTGAGAAGTCATCATAAATAGGATGCACCTCAAATCCCTCAAAAGCATCAATATAACTGCTACTCCACTGCCATACATTGCCCACTATATCGTAGAGATTTTTAAATTTAAAGCGATTTACGGGAGTCGATGAGAAGTAGTGGGCGAAGTTGATATTGGCTTGGGTATCATCAAAGTGGGGAACATCTTCAATTGCTTGGGCTTCAAGCATGACTCGATAGTGTGCTTCAGAGGGCAAAGAGTAGGCAATCCCCTCTTTTTGGCTTTTCCATCGACAAAAGGCTTGTGCCTCCAAAGCGTTCACCTCTACGGGAAAAGAGAGAGGCATAGCAATGTGCGATACAAAAGCACGATAAGCGTAGCCGTGGGGTGTAGCGACCCAAAAGGGGGGATGAGTAGCGTGTGTAATCTCCAAAAATTTCTGCCCCTCATCGTCCCAATAGGCTTTTTGGTGGTATCCGCCATCAACTACAAACTCCATAAACTCCGCATTGGAGACGAGATAAGCCCCCGCTTGAAAATCCTCTACCGCTTCGATTTGTGTGCCGTATTCGTTGTCCCAACCGTAGAGATGATGGGTTGTTTCTTTGCCTAGCTTTACCTCTTTGCCCTCCATATCAACCAAATAGTTTTGAGGTGCTTGGGTATCTTGGGCGATGGGAAATTGGCTTAGGTTGGGTTTGATGTACTCCAATGGCATTTGGCGATGGAGTACACTTGAGGTTTCGATATGGATACGTTCATGCTCAATTCCCATAAGTATAATCCACCATGGGGAGTCCATCGTGATAGGGGAGGGTAGGGGTAGGGCGGTAATGAGTTCATCAACTCTTTGGCGTACGCTATGGCGATAGGCTCTTACACTATCGACGGGAATATCTCCAAATCGGTTGGCGTTCATATCATCCCAACTCATCTCATCGACCCCAATAGCAAAGAGCGATTCAAACTCGGGGTTGATACGCTCCTCGATGAAGCCTCCCAAAAGCAATTTGTTGATATAAAAAGTAGCGGTATGCCCAAAATAAAAAATCATCGGATGGCGAGTAGCCTCGGATTTGCGGTAAAAGACGCTATCATCGACAAAAACAGTAAAAAGTGACTCAAAAAGATCGTAACTGTTGTGGAAATAGGCTCTAATCTCCTCTTTGGTAGCATTGAGCGTTACGGGCAATTGACTAATGGGCTTCAAAATCTTCTCCTAAAGCATGATGATTAATTATATCTATCCAACATATAATTTAGCTTTAACAGTACTTTTTTAATTGACCTTACGCACCTAAAAAATTACCCCACCTATAAATAATAGCCGTAGGTTCGTCTGTAGGTTCGGCTTTAGCTGAACATTTGAAGGCTATTGAATGTTTCAAACTCGGCTAAAGCCGAGGCTACGGATTCAAAGTCGTAATTTATAATAGATTGTTTCGTGCCTTGCAATGACACATTTTGAGATTTGTAGGGTGGATGAAACCCACCCTTATCCATAAGGATTAGAAAGTATAAGTTACGCCCACAGAAACGACGGGGTAGAGTTTGTAGTCGCTTAGTTCGTTGAGAAGCTCTTGCTCTTCCGTGACAACGTCGGCATTGATGGTAGCGCATGTACCCGTACCACCCGCTACAAATGCTGGGTCACATAGAGCTGTCAAATCAACGTTGGGTTCTCCGTGATACATGACACCCAAATCAACCGAAAAGCCCCAACCTGCTTTTTTGGTAGAGTTGCCCCATCCGATACCGATATAGGGAGCTAGTTCATCAAAATCAACCAAACCTTTAAGCGATACGCCTCTAGCATCGTAGGTATTTCCACCAATGGTGTAGGTTCCTCCTGATGCTTTGGCATCAAGTGTAAACTCATTGCCATTGTAGTAAGCTCCCGCAGAGACTCTAAATTCGTTATCCATTGGGTAGTAATCCAACAATAGACCCGCTGTTACAAGCTCCAAATCAAAATCGTACTCAATTCCTTCTTGTGTATCGGTTGTTGTATAGGTAGCACCATTAACATTGAGTCTTAGGTTGAGTTTTTGGGTGATGGATTTGGAAATATCAAGCCCAAGACCCAATGTACCCACTTTTAATCCTACTGCCATACTGGTGTTTCCACTCAACACTTCTTCCATAACGACAGGTTTGACATCGGGGATAATATCTCCTCCCGCAAAAGCGACAGAACTCATAGCACACAGTGATACGCACGAAAGTATAATCTTTTTCATAACAACAAACTCCTTTAAAATAATTTAAATAATATTATATATCAAATATTCTTTAATAACACCATCATTGATTGGTTGTCTAAAAATTAATCACCCCTTTGCCTTTTAAAAATAGTTTTTTGTGTTACAATTTGCGTATAAATATTTTAAGGAGCTTTGAAAATGAAAAAATTAACACTGAGCATTGCATCAATTGTAGCACTTAGTAGCCTATCTTTTGCAGGAGGTGAGATTGTAGAGCCACCCGTGGTGACAACACCAACTCAAGATTCATGTTTTGCAATGAGTGCCAATATGACATTGGCCTCCAAATATGTATGGAGAGGTCAAGATCAAAACAGTGGCAACCCAGCGGTTCAAGGCGGTGTTGATGTGTCGTATTGTGGATTTTATGTAGGTGTATGGGCTTCAAACGGTGACTTTGATACATTTGATGCTTTAGGTTTGCGTACAGCATCGTCAAGCATTGAAGTTGATATCTATGCGGGATATAAGTTTGAAGTGGCTACTGTTGGGTTCGACATTGGATACATTGCTTATCTCTATCCAGGTGTTACATCGGAGTGGGATGATGTCGCTAAAGAGGTCTATGTGGGCGTTCGTAAAGAGTTTGGAGACTTTGGTGTGGGTGCCAAACTCTACTATGACTTTGATAATCTCAACGAAGATCTTGAAGATGGGTACTACACAGCAGAATTTAGTGCATCGTACAAATTGCCCTACGATATTGCTCTAGCAGGTACTTTTGGTATGGACAACATGGCAGGTCACACGGATGATTACTACTACTCAATCGGTGCTTCTAAAGCCATTGATAAATTTACAGTAGGTGTGGTATATCATGGTTACTACAGTGATGCACTTGATGATACAACCGATAACATTGTAGGTTATATCTCTGCAAGTTTCTAATGAATAGGTGGGTTTAGCCCACCACTCTTAGTGTAGTGGCGAAGCATAATTTAACTCCCTAAACCTCTCTTCGCCATCTACCAAATCTTACCAAAATCAAAAACAAAACTACACTCTTGCAACTCAAAGTGGATAGACTCATCCGAAGCATCGGCTATTTTGATATATCGCCCCTCTCTTAATCGATAGACTTTGGCTACGCCATCGCTAGGATTAACGATGATGTAATACTCAACCCCCTCTTGTTGATAGAGTTCAAATTTCATATTGTGGTCTTTGATAGCTGTTGAGGGTGAGAGGATTTCAAAGATAATCTTGGGGGCTTTGGAGAGATAGTTTTTGTGTAGGGGCTTATGGCAAATGACGAGATTATCAGGCTGGACAATGGTATTGTCGCTAATCTTCCAATCGACTGGCAAGAGAGCTTTGCACTCTTGACACTCTTTTAGTGCATTTTTTAATATCCATGCGATATTATTACTGATAGATTGATGTTCAATAGTTGGTGAGGGTGCCATAGCGTAGGGGACACCATAAATTAGCTCCCAATTCCCCTCCCATTTCAAATAGTCACGGTAGGTGTAGCTGGGTAGATACTCCTTTTTAATCGCACTCATTGAGACTCCTTTTTGCTTATTATAGCACACTCTATTTTGCTTTTCGTTTACCCCACAAGAACTTATCCTTGTACCATCCTGAAATTAAATTGGATACCGTAACGCTATAAGCCTTGCCCGATGAGGAGTGAATAAACTCTCCGTTGCCCAAATAGATGCCTGAATGATTGACGTATCCTTTTTGGTCGGTATCAAAAAAGACCAAATCACCTCTCTTTAGCTCCTCTTTGGTTAAGGATTTGCCCTCTATTTTGGATTGATCAAGCGACGAACGGGGTAGAGAAATATTGTGTTCTTTAAAAACATAATAGACAAAACCCGAACAATCAAAGGTATCGGGTCCTATTTTGGTATCTTCGTATTTAGAACCTATTTTGCTTTTGGCTAATGTAATCATTTTTTCGATACTCTCTGGCGAAAGTGTGGCGTTGTTCTCATCGCTCACATTGTTTTCGCCCTCAATGGTAAGATTGACAATACAAGCTTTTTTGTTGTGGATATTGATAGTAGTAGTTGAGCCATCTTGGGCGTTGATATGGATATTGACGACGCACTCTTGGGCAAAAAGTGGCACCAAAAGAGGGAGAAAAGGTAGGGTTTTTATTGACACCCTACGCACTCCATGCTTCTATCTTCTATACCCTCTTCCTCTTTGATGGCTTCGGGCGATTGGCTACGCAAATAGTAGGTTGATTTGAGTCCAAATTTCCACGCTTCAAGATAGATATCGTTGAGGTATTTGCCACTGGCTTTATCAAGTGAGATGAAGATGTTGAGACTTTGTCCTTGATCTATCCACTTTTGGCGAATAGCCCCCGCACGCACCAAAAGGCGTTGGTCAAGCTCATAACACGAAGTGTAGTACCTAAAGGTATCGGGCGAGAGGTTGGGTGCAACGACGGGAATCAGTCCGCTTAAGTTCTCCTCGTACCATTTACGTTTGTAGATAGGCTCAATGGCTTGTGTCGTACCTGTCAAAATGGAGATAGAACTTGTGGGAGCAATAGCCATAAGGTAGCCGTTTCGCATACCGTTGGCTTTGACTTTGCTTCGCAATTTGTCCCAATCGTAAGCATAGCCAAAGAGTCCGCCTCTATCGACGAGTTTGCACGCCTCTGGGTTGGCTTTGTCAATCGGAAAGAGTCCCTTTGACCAATCCGAGCCTTCGTAGGTGGGATAGATTCCTTTTTCAAATGCCAAATCACTCGAAGCCAAAATGGCATTATAGGAGACCGCTTCCATAATCTCATCGATTTTCATAAAGTGTTCGTTGCTACCCCACTCAATGCGACTTTGTGCCAACATCTGTGCTTCACCCATTACGCCCAGTCCAATAGAGCGACTCTTTTGGTTGGTTTTTTTCACCTTTGCAAGAGGATAGAAGTTGAGGTCTATGACATTATCAAGCATTCTAATGGCAATAGGAACGACTCGTTCAATATCTTTTTGGGTATGGATACGAGAGAGATTGATAGAGGCAAGATTGCACACGGCGGTATCGCCATCTTGTTGATGCTTCTCCACCATCCACACTTGTTTGCCTCCGATGCTATCAAGAGCGGTAACCTTTTTGCCTAGCTTCACAACACCGCTATCTACTCTAATCTCCTCCAATTCACCCATTACCAACTGGCTCATATCTTCAAAAGTGATTTGAATATCGTAGTGGTTGGGGGCGGTATTTTGAAAAATTTCAGTACAAAGATTGGAGCTACGAATAAGACCCGCATGGCGATTGGGATTGGCTTTGTTGGCGGCATCTTTGAAAGTAAGAAAGGGGTTGCCCGTCTCAAAATAGCTGCGCAAAATCTCTTTCCACAAATCTTTGGCTCGTATTTTGTTTTTGGTTAAAGTTTCATCGGCTTCAAGCTCAACAAAACGCTTTGCAAACGCCTCTCCATAGAGTTCTGTAAGTTCGGGGACATCATAGGGGTCAAAGAGTGTCCACATGGCATCTTGGGTGACCCTCTCCATAAACAAATCATTAATCCATAGAGCTGGAAAGAGGTCATGCGCACGACGGCGTTCTTCCCCTGAGTTTTTCTTCAAATCCAAAAAGTCTTTGACATCAATATGCCACGGCTCAATATAGACCGCAATTGCTCCTTTTCGAGTACCTAGCTGATCTACCGCTACGGCTACATCGTTGGCGATTTTCAAAAACGGTACAATGCCCCCTGCGGCGTGTTTGTGTCCATCGATAAACGAACCCATGCCACGCACCAATGACCAATCCCAACCAATACCCCCGCCAAATTTGGAGAGCAACGCCATCTCTTTGTAGCCATCAAAAATACCTTCAATATTATCAGGCGTAGAGCCAATGTAGCAAGAGCTTAGTTGGTGTCTGGGAGTCCTTGCATTGGAGAGTGTTGGTGTGGCTGCCATGACTTCAAATTTGCTTAAAATATCGTAAAATTTCTTTGCCCATGTCTGTTTGTCAAACTCATTTTGAGCCAAAAACATCGCCACTGCCATAAAGAGATGCTGGGGCAATTCTATGGGGTGATTGTTTTTGTCTTTGATAAGGTATCTATCGTAGAGGGTTCGGATACCCAAATAGTTAAATTGCATATCACGTTGGGGGTCGATGTAGCTATTGAGATCCTCCAAATCGTATTTATCTTTGAGTCCCGCTACGATTCTGCCCTCTTTTTCACCTTTGATAAAATAGTCACGCAGATGATTGTAGCCCGTAAAGCCTGTGACTTTGTGATATAAATCGTACAAAAAAAGCCGTGCGGCGACAAAGGTCCAATCGGGTCTATCAATATCTATTTTATCTACAGCGGTTCGGATAAACGTTTGTTGTATTTGAGTCGTAGAGATAAGATCACGAAACTGCAAATTGGCATCCACTTCCAATTCGCTTTGACTCACATTTTCAAGTCCCTCTACCGATTCGGCGGTATATTTTTGAATTTTGCTAATATCCAATGGCTCAACCCTGCCATCACGTTTGACAACTCGTATCATAAAATATCTCCTCTAAAGTCTATTAAGTACTTTAATGCCCAAAATCTCTAAACCCAACTGTATGGTTTTGGCACACAGCGAGGCAATGGCAATACGACTCTCTTTGGTAGCCTTTTCAAGCCCCTCTTTGAGAATAGGATTTTGTTCATAAAATTTCATAAAATCGGTCGCCACATCGTAGAGATAGGCACTGATAGTATGCGGTGTAGCATCAAGCGAAGCTTTGGTTAAAACATCTTCAAATTTTAAAACGCTAAGCACCAATGTGTGTTCAATCGCATCGCCTATCGCAATCTCACACGCTCCCACATCTCCCTCGTATTTTTTGAGAATACTTTGGATACGGGCGTAAGCGTATTGCAAATAGAGCGACGTATTGCCCTCAAAGCTCAACATCTTGTCCCAATCAAAGATATAGTTGGATTCACGGTTAATCGACAAATCGGCATATTTGACCGCTCCAATGCCCACCGCTTTGGCTAGGGTTTCAAGTTCACCTTGTGAATAGTTCTCACGCTCTTTAATCGCCTCTTTGGCACGAATGAGCGCTTCATCAAGGAGTTCAATGAGTTTGACTGTCCCTCCGTCACGGGTTTTGAAAGGTTTGCCGCTTTTGTCCATCATCGTACCAAAAGCGATATGCTCTAGCTTCGTCTCTTGGGGTACAAACCCTGCTTTTTGAGCGACATCAAAAACCGCTTTGAAGTGACTCGATTGACGTGCATCGACGACGTAAAGGATGCGATTAGCCCCCAAATTGGCACGATAACGCAACGCTGCCAAATCGGTTGTAGCATAGAGATACCCTCCATCGCCTTTTTGGACAATCACAGGAATCTCCTCTCCTTCAAGAAAGACACACTTAGCCCCTTGGCTTATTTGAAGCAAGTGGGCATTTTCAAGATCGGTGACAATACGGGGCAAATCCTCGTTATAAAAACTCTCTGCTCGGACATCTTGGGCGCTTAATGAAACATCAAGCTTGTGATAAACCTCTTGGCAATGGTTGAGTGAAATCCCAATAAATTGCTCCCACAGTGTAAGACAATGCCTGTCGCCTTGTTGGATTTTGACTACATACTCACGCGCGGTATTGGCAAAATGTGCATCTTCATCAAAGCGTTTTTTGGCAGCTTTGTAAAAAGCTTCAAGGTCTTGAAGTTCACCGCTTTGCTCCACTCCTTGGGCTTCAAGATAGGCAACAAGCATTCCAAACTGCGTCCCCCAATCACCAATGTGGTTTTGACGAATCACCCGATGTCCCAAAAACTCAAAAAGCTTTGCCAAAGCATCGCCGATAATCGTGCTTCTTAGATGTCCTACGTGCATCTCTTTTGCCATATTGGGTCCTGAGTAATCGACGACAATGGTTTGAGCCTGAGAGGTTAGGGCAACGTCTATTCTCTCATCTGCTAGAGCCTTTGTAGCGTAGCGTGAGAGTGTATCGTCGCTAAGCCAAATAT
>DYMA01000247.1 GCA_020721815.1 Sulfurovum sp.
GTTTTTGGGACAAACGACTGCGGCTTTTGGGCAATCCCTTGCATCGCGTAGCAAAATACGCTTCAAAGAGATAAGCTACTACATTCACATCTCTGGCATCAACGCCTTGCCTATTGTAGCCCTTACGGCTTTTTTGGTAGGGCTTGTGATTGCTTATGAAAGTGCGGTGCAGTTGGCGAAATTTGGAGCCGATATTTTTATCGTCGATATGATTGGAATCTCTATCACACGAGAACTAGCCCCCATGATTACCGCCATTGTTATAGCTGGACGAAGCGGCTCATCCTATACGGCTCAAATTGGAGCGATGAAGATTACACAAGAGATTAATGCGATGAAAACCATGGGATTTGACCCCTACTACTTTTTGGTACTTCCTCGCATATTTGCTCTGATTGTCGCTATGCCTTTGCTTATCTTTTTTGCTGATATTGTGGGGATTTTGGGGGGTATGGTGGTAGCCAATTTGGAGCTTGGTATCTCTTTTGAGCAGTTCATTCACCGACTCCAAAACGCACTTTCGCCCACGCACTATCTCATAGGTATCCTCAAAGCCCCCTTTTTTGCGGTTATTATTGCCATTATTAGCACCTATAGAGGATTTCAAGTCTCATCCAATACCCAAAGCATAGGATACTACACCACCAAAAGCGTGGTTAATTCTATCTTTTTTGTGATTGTCTGCGATGCGCTCTTTTCGATATTTTTTACAGGACTGGGGATATGAGCGTAGTATCGATGCGCAATATCGTCACAAGTTTTGGAGAAAAAGTGATACATGATGGTATCAATCTAACCATCGAAGCGGGAGAAATTTACGGGATACTCGGAGAGAGCGGTGCGGGTAAAACGCTGCTTATTCAAGAGATGATTATGTTGCTTCAACCCACAAGCGGAGAGATAGAGGTACTAGGCTACAATCTCAACACCATCACCTATCAAGAGGCTCAAGATTTACGTCAAAAATGGGGCGTACTCTTTCAGTTTGGAGCGTTGTACTCCTCGCTCAATGTGGCTCAAAATATCGCTATTGCTATCCGTGAATACACCCAAACTCCCCCCCAAACTCATCCATCAAATCGTAACTACCAAACTCAACATGGTAGGACTCTCCCCCGATGTAGCCTCTCTCTATCCCGCACAGCTTAGCGGAGGAATGATCAAACGTGTCGCATTGGCACGGGCTTTGGCGATGGATCCCAAACTGCTTTTTTTGGATGAGCCAACCTCTGGGCTAGATCCCATTGGGGCTAGAGATTTTGACAAATTGATTGTAGAGTTACGCAATTTGCTTGATATTACTATTGTGATTATCACCCATGACCTTGATTCTATCTTTTCCATCATCGATAGATTTTCGATTTTGGCAGACAAAAAGGTCGTAGCACAAGGAAGCCTAGAGGAGGTGCTCGCCACCCAACACCCTTTTATTGAGCGATTTTTCAAAAACGACTACGTTTTGGGGCGGTATTTTAATAAAGATAGCCATTGATTCCCTCTTCTTAATAATACTTTATAACGCATTAAAATGCGTCATTGCAAACCCTTTAGGCTAAGATTTATTTCTACTTTTTGAGCTGTAGGTTCGGCTTTAGCCGAACAAATTGGAGGTTATTGAATGCTTCAACGAATCTTCCCGTCAAATTACCCATCAAAAGCCCTTTCTATGGGGAA
>DYMA01000248.1 GCA_020721815.1 Sulfurovum sp.
TGCTGTTTTTATTTTAAGGTTTTTGGGGTAGAGGGGGGTGAGTGGTTACAAAATAGAAATTGATATTAGTTCACTATTATTAGCATTGATAGTTTTCAATAGTCTTTTGGTACGCATATCCCATACTTTGACCACTCCTTCATTATCACCAGAAATAAGATACTTTTCATTAGCATCTATAGTTCCAATAATATTAGAATGCATAATTTGAATAAATGGCTCACTCATTTTTAAATTAGCAAACACAATATTACACACAATTATAATGAACAATAAAACCCTCACAAATCTCCCCTTTTAATAATCTACCCTACAACCCACTCAACACAAACCCAGCCCAAAAGAATGGATGTTTGTTATTGGCAATCATCTCAAGCTTTGCCTCTTTCAGTGCCTTAGCGTAGTTGCTATTTGTTTGCATCTTTTGATAAAAAGATGTCATTAGCTCTTTGGTTGCGTTATCATCTACTGACCATAGACTCATCACAATATCTTTTGCTCCTGCTTGGATAAAGGCTTTGCCAAGTCCACTCACGCTATCGGTATCTTTGGTATCAACCACTCCTGTCTTACACGCTGATAATACTACCAAATCCGTTCCTTTGAGTTTGAGTCCTGAGAGCTTAAGAGCCGTTACGATTCCCTCACCCCGTTTGGATTTAGCCGATTCATTAGCACCACTAAGTGCAATACCTGATCTTAGCATCGGGTTAGGGATAGTACCATTGGCATCATTGATAAAAAATCCATGCGTAGCAATATGCAGTATATTTGGACTGCTTACACCCATTAGATTGTTTTCACTCGCATTATCTTCTTGGTAGTGTGTAATGGTTGTAGTGGGGTGAAGTATATTCATGAGGTTTTGTGCTTCTAGTTTTGTACCTACTAGAGGCTCAAAGTGCATCTTAAATAGAGACTTGATAATGCCCGATTGATTGGTATTGGGTGTGATACCTCTCATTGTAGATACTTTAGAGGTGTTTTTATCATCAAAGTTTGGATTACTGATAATCGTTGCATGAGATTTTGCGTTACTGTTTTTACTAGTATATCGATAGAGTCGTACCAACTCTTTACCACTAGGGATATAGCGTATCTCTTTGGATTGAATCAGATACTTTTGAGCTTTTTTATCATAGAGTGCCTCAAAAAGCAATAGACGCAGTGCTCCATCGGGGGAGATGATAAGGCTTTTTTTCTTATCAACAAGTGTTGAAAGTGGTTGTCCTAATAATAAATCATAGAGTTTTGATAAAGTTATTTTAGATGATTGAATCAGTGGTTCAGCCTGATTTGCTGTTAAGCTTTTTGTCTTTATTGTGTTATCAATATTATTTCTAAAAGATTCAATAAGCTTGTCTATCTCTTGGCTATATGAGGCAGGAAAAGCAAAAGAACTTTTCTTTCCTGCGTCATCCAATGTCATTAAATAATATTCTCCACTAATATTCATATAATCAATATAAATTTCATTCTCTTTTAAATTAGAGATGATATCTTTATAGTTAATATGATTTAACCCTTCTTGCTCTTTAAAACTCTCTGCTTTTGAAGCTACAGAAGTGGTTAGTTCGGTAATTTTCTTCTCTATATTTGTAACCACTCACCCCCCTCTACCCCAAAAACCTTAAAATAAAAACAGCAA
>DYMA01000072.1 GCA_020721815.1 Sulfurovum sp.
AATCTTGGTGAGAATATCCAAACCCGCCACAATCGAACTCCCCGCTTCGCATGAGTCGCCCTCTTTGGTGATATTGTAAACAAAAGCGGGTGAATAAGCACCGCTAAAGTTGCTATCGACTCCGTAGCTTGTGTTTTGATCGATGCGTTCTTGAAAGCTTTTGAGATAGTATCCCACCGCCCATCCTACGCAGGAGTTTTGACTTCCTTGATGACGCACGGGTGGCATTTGGGGCGAGAGATCCACCCTTTGGGGAAGCTTCACTCCAAAATCTCCCGTAGGCGTGGGGACAATCGGGATATAGCTAAGAACCTGCGGCGAGGCAGGAATAGCCCCCAATCCCTTGATGATTCTATCTTGCAAGGTGCTATTGCTCTCTTGTGGGACAAAGGTGTCGGGATGGGTTGTCATATTCTCCTCTTTGAGCGTTTGATTGCTCTCATCTGTAGGCGTTTGCGTCCGATTGCTCTCGTTTGTGGCAACTTCCATAGCACCATCCGAACCTCCACCACCGCAACCTATCAATCCAAACATCAATACAATCATCCAATAACGATACATCATCTCTCCTTTAATATAAAAATCCAAATCTTTTTGCTCTTTTGTATAGCAAACTAGACAAAAAAGGTATCATTTTGTTGATTGCAATAGACAATTTGTGGTTCTACTCCTCTTTGATACATCGCACAGAGCATCCTTCGATTCTGTTTCCACCATAAGAATAAAAGGATGAGTAACTCAAATGCACATAGGTTGAATAGCTGGTTGAATGGGTATTTGTCCATAGGCATCCTTGCGTGTTTTCTAAAAAGACCAAACCTCTACTGCGACGACCTGCCAAAGGAATTTTTAAAAAACTATCAAAAGCATTTTGTGCATCTTGGACACCTTGATTTAAGGTTTCATTCACTATTTCACTCTCGCTAGGCACCCTAAAGCCTACAGGGCAAAGCAAACTTCCATCTGTTTTATTCCAATTGATACTTCGCAGGGTACCGTTGGTATCGATGGTATTTGCCCAATCATCGTTGAAAATTTCCAGTTCTTGCGTTGTAGCAATAAATTTGTTATCCAGACCCTCCAAAGCTGTAGCTTGTTGATTGGTCACCAAACTATCCTTTTTTTCGTGTCCATCACTGCCTCTACCCCACTGGTAGTAGTCACCAAAACAGAGTGCATCATCGATACTTTGACATACTCTTGTAGCACCTAGGTTGCGATCGAGCCATACTCTATGGGTATAAGGTGATTGTACGGTATAATATTCCAATTCATTATGTGCAATCACCTCTCCAAACAACTCACCGCCATCTTTGATTGTCCAATTAAACGATTGAATAATGCTCTCCCTAAACGGTGCGTAGGCTTCTAAGTATTTGGTTGTACCAACCCCAAACGATACACCCTGTTGCAAATCCAATTGACTCCATTGTTCCAATAGTTTACTGTAGTTTTTCATGGATAAATTTGCATTTACAAACATATCGGACATATTAGTGACCTTTGAAACATTCCAACGGGAGAGATCTTGATTAAAAGAGGAGGCTCCCGTAAACATACTACTCATATTGATTACATTGCCTACATTCCAATTGCCAATATCTTGATTGAAAGAGGAAGCACCTTGAAACATATATGATAAATCCCTGGCTTTTTGCAAATCCCAATGGGACAAATCTTGATTAAAAGATATTGCTCCTTCAAACATACCGTAGGCATTATCGATATTTGAGGTATTCCATTCGCCAATAGGTTGATTAAAAGCCGTTGCACCCGCAAACATCATATAGGCAAGTTCAACTCTTGAAATATCCCAATGGCTAATGTCACTATTAAACGATGTCGCCCCTCGAAACATATAAGACATCTCACCTACATGCGAGAGATTGGGGGCATCTTTGGCACTGATATTGACATTTTTGCAACCCAAACAAAATTTATACATTGTCACCCATTCTTGATTGCCCCACTGTTCTATCAAGAGAAGTTTATTGTTATCATAGTTCCCATCGGTATCAAAATACAAAGCGGAAAATATACCCGTAATTTGCACTCGATAGACTCCCTCTTGGGCATAGGTATGTATCGCATCGTCGCTCAATCCACTATCCACTGTCCCATCTCCCCAATCGACACTGTAGTAATTACGACCAATATTAAAAGGTATTACACCTATTTTAATTTGATTACTATCGGTAAATCCTGATTGCGTAGTGTCCCATCTCGTCACAAAAGCATCTTTAATCATCGCAGGAAAGAGCGTTTCGTTATCATCAATTGGATTGACTACCTCCTCTACCTCACTACCCCCAACCTCGCACTCCCCTATCTCATCTTCGACCACAAATGCCTCAATGAGGATTTTTCCAAAGACCTCATAATCTATCCACAAGTAGCCCTCATTGCCCCAATGGACTCCCCATGAGTTGATGATTTTAAAGGCATTACGACTCTCATCGTAGCCCACGACCAAAAGTGCATGCGAGAGAGAGGTTGGAGACTCTTGTGCGTTGAGTTCTTTGAAGAAATACTCATTGTTGTGCTTTTGAGGATAGATAAAGTCATCGTAGAGTTCAATGGCTACCACGATAGGATAGGAACGAGAGAGAAAGTATTTGAGATTGGAGAGGAAGTAAACACTTTGCGTATCAAATCGCTTGAAGTTGGATATTTTGCCGCACATCGCCTTCTCTATTGCCACTTTGGAGGGGGTGGTGGTGCAGTCGTTTTGATGATAGGGCATATCTTCCCACGGTGGTGTGCCTGTGGTTTTGAGCAATTTTAAGGCATCAAAGAGCGTAGCACCCGATTGACATGAGTCGATTTTGGCAATGTTATAGATAAATGCAGGGGAGTAGCGATGGGTATAATCGGCGTTGATACCGTAGGGGAGTTGATGTTCATTATGCTCATGAAAGCTTTTGAGATAGTACCCCACTGCCCATCCTACGCAGGAGTTTTGGCTTCCTTGATCCCCCACTTGAGGCATTTGGGAAGAGAGGTCAAACGAAGCAGGAAGCTCAATATCCCCACCGCCTGTAGGAGCATAAGCAAGTGGCACCAAATCCAAAAACTCTTTGGGTGAGGGCAACGCCCCAGAGCCTTTTTCATCGCTCGTGCTATTTGACTCACTCGCAAGAGGCAAGGTATTGGTTGCATCCTCTTTTTCATCATTGGTAACGTTTGATTCACTTATAGGAGGTGGGATTTTAACCTCATTCTCTTGCTTAAGGCTTGTAGAGTTTGTCTCCAACGGCTCTTGGTAGGTGAGCGAGGGGTTGTCTATAGGGGTGCTAGAACCTCCACCACCGCAACCCAACAGTATAAGAGTTAATACAAAAAGAGTAAAATAGAGCTTCATCACCAAATCCTAAAAACCCAAATTCCCTACGATAATCATCCGCAAGTAAGAACTTATAATAGCACACATTGACCCAAACAAAAGATACAAAATGAGAAAAATCAGTAAATGATTGAGGTTTGCCGTATGGTTTTTTGGGGGTTATCTTTATCCTTTTTAGTGTACAATAGTAGCAATTTAATAAAATATTTAGGACTACCTTTGCTCTTTAACTCCTACGAATTTATATTCCTATTCTTGCCCATCACCTTTTTTGTCTATTTCTATCTCAATTCCAAAAGACTCACCGAGGCGAGTAAGGGGTTTTTGGTGGCTTCGTCGCTCTTTTTTTACAGTTGGTGGAATGTTGTCTATCTTCCATTGATACTCGCTTCGATGCTTTTTAACTACCTTTTGGGAGCTTCTCTTACCAAAGAGTCACAGCACAAAAAAGTCTCCAAAAAACAGCTCCTAAGTATGGGAATTGTTGCCAATGTTGCACTGCTAGGCTATTTTAAATACTCTGATTTTTTTATAGACAACCTCAATAAAGCTTTGGATAGCGATATGGCGTTGCTTCATCTTGCACTTCCACTTGCTATTAGTTTCTTTACCTTTCAACAAATTGCCTATTTAGTTGATAGCACAAATAATATAAAATTATTTCTTGTAAATATAATCCACACACTCTAAATCATCTTTATCAAAATCTGTAAGTGGATATTTTGTATATCGTCCAATAGAAGAGGGTATTTTTATTAATGATTTTAATTTTTCATTTGAATACTCTTTGATGTTCAAAAATTCCAAAAACATTTCAATACTTTGGTTGGGAGATAAACAAAGTTTATCAAAGTCCATTAATAAGACTCTATCTGGAAATCTTTGTTTAAGTTTTTCTATTCGTCTAAAAATAATACACCAATATTTAAGTGAATTTTTGGGAGAAATATCAATATTTTGATTATTCATAAATATATTACCCCATAATTTAAGTTGATTTTGATTTTCAGAGTATGCCATATCTAATCCATTGCGATAAACATAGATGAATTTCAAATCATCCATGCGACTAAGAAATCTTTCAATAACAATATGCGTATTAGGCTCTTTCCAGCCCCATAGCTCATGCGATGAGCCTTTTTTTATATTTTTTATACGCTTGCTGAGCCACTCTTTGTTGTGCAAAGTTCTATTATTAACAGTCAAAGCTTCAATTAGCTTCTGTTGGGACAAACCAAGCTCTCTATCACTGTTCATTACAGTTAAAAATATATCAACTATCTCATCAAACTCGCTATCAAGTAGCGTTAAAATACTCTCATGTTTAAACAAAAGAGTAAAAAGTAAATTGTCATTGGGTTCATTTAGATCATCTCCAATATAATAATCCAATTCTTTAAGCATTTGAGCCACAAGCCGTGTACCGCTTCCACCTATTCCACCTATAGCAATCACTATTATATCCTTACCAATTCATTTTTCTAATGTTATTGTATCATTATGATAATAATATTTTAAATTTCATTTTGATACAGACAAATCAAAACCAAAATCAACAAAACCATTTGCATAATTTTCATCTTTAATCACTCTAAACATATATGCATCAACTACCCTATGAAGCACTTCTTTTTCGCCGTATTCTGTATTGTTTGTACCGCAATTCAAAAAATATGTATTGGCATTTAATATATTTTTAAATTTCCATCGAATATGAAGTATTTCATTTTTATTGACTTTAGGTATATTGTAATCTTTCAGTGGCATCTCTTTGCCTCCGAGATTAAGCCCCGAAACATCTTTGAGCTGCATAGCAATTTTGACATTATCAAAAGTATCAAAATAGTGTATTTTGTAGGAATATTGGTATATTTCACCATACTCAAGTATATTGACTTTGTTATTGTGAGTATCCACTATCTCTATATCAAAAATCCTCGCTCCATTTTCAAGATAGACCACCATCGACTTAGATACCAAATTGGGATTATAGCTTGATAGAGCTTGAGGTTTGGCGATGAGTGGTTTGGTGGCGTTTTCTTGTAATGCTTGAAACTCTTTTTGGATAGTTGCGATACTGTCGTGCTTGCTCTCTCCAAATTTTTCGTAGAGATTGACCACATCTTTGGGGGTGCCATCAAGTACTTTTTGTCCGCCTAGTAGCATAATAGCACGGCTACAGAGTTGTTTGATTACGCTTCCTGAGTGCGACACAAACAGCACCGTAATCCCCTCATCTTTGCACATATCCTCGATACGGGCGTAGCATTTGCGTTGGAAGGCTACATCGCCTACGCTTAGGGCTTCATCGATGATCAAAATTTCGGGTTCGCTATGGATAGCAAAGGCAAAACCTAGTCGTGCTTTCATCCCGCTACTGTAGGTTTTGAGTGGTTGATGGATAAACTCTCCAATATCGGCAAAGGTTACAATATCCGCTATTTTTGCCTCCATCTCTTGATGCGAAAAGCCGCTAATAGCACCGCTCATATAGAGATTTTCTAGCCCTGTAAGCTCGGGGTTAAAACCTGCGCCTAGTTCGAGCATAGCCGTAATCTTGCCGTGGACTTCAATCGTGCCACTACTGGGGGTCACCACTCCTGTAATCATCTTAAGCAGTGTTGATTTACCGCTTCCATTTTTGCCGATGATGCCTACTACTTCGCCCTTTTTGATGCTAAAGGTTATATCATTGTTTGCCAAAAAGTCATGGTGGTAGCTCTTGTTAAGCGGATGAAGTGCCTCTTTGAGCCTATCGATGGGCTGGGAGTAGAGTTTGTATTTTTTAGTAACATTTTGTATTATTATAGCATTTGGCATCTATTAACTTTGCCTCTCTTGTTTGATATATTTTAGCAATTGGTCATAATCAATACCAAACTCTTTTGCTATCGTTTGAGCATCCATTTTGAATGATGCATTTTTTTCACCCCATGCTTCACCTTTTTCGTCCCCATTTGATAAAAGGGAGTTTTTTCTACATCAACTTGTAGCATCTTTGCTCCTTACTCAACTTCTTTTTCCAAACCTCTATTGGCTTTTTCTTATTTCTTGAATCTCTTCTATGCTTAAGCCTGTTTTTTGAGCAATGGTTTCATTGTCCAACACATCCAAAAGATTTTTGGCTATAGCGATTTTCTCCTCTTCTCTGCCTTTTTCTCTTCCTTCTTTGTGTCCCTCAATTTTTCCTATTACATAAGTACTATCATAGAGACTTGCCTCTCTTCGTTTGGCTTCTTGCCTTGCATCGTAGGCTCTTTGCTCTTGGGTACTCATTTTAAGATAATCCAGAGTCTCTTTGGCTTCTTGTAGACCTTTGGCTTGTACATTATCGGCTATCTCTTCATTTTTGAGAAAGTGTATCCACTCATCCAATGTATCTTTGGCGTTATCGTCAAAGTTTTTTACCTTGATAAGGTAATATTGTGGATAAAGGCTATCGACACTTTGGGTTTTGTAGAGTTCTTTTTGTTTGGTGTTTAACTCCAATTTTTGGTGATTGTGCATACCTATGAAATTTGTAGTACCTCTATAGATATAGTCATCTCCATCGCCAAAATCAAAATAGAGTATTGATATGGAGATCACTTTGCTAATTTGTGCATACTTTTGCCCTTTTTGCAGGTGTTCTGTAATGACTTTGGAGGTAGCGTAGAGGATACGCTGAAGATAATCCAACTCACTACTGTATTGAATCTCTACTAAGATTATCTCATCTTTAGAGTTTTTGACCTTGATATCCAATCGATTGGATTTATCGTAGTAGCTCTCTTGATTGGACTCGCTATCGAGTATCTCTAGTATCGTAATGTTTTCAAAAAGAAGCTCACTCAAAAAGCCCTCTAGTATATCAAAGTTGGCTTTGCTTCGCAAAATTCGCTTGATAGCCCAATCGAAGCTAATGAGTTTTCGTTTTTCTTGCATCCATGACTCCTTTTTGAGCGTTATATCATAATCCATCCAACAAATCGTGTGACATGGTCGCACCTACTCCTCATTGACAATGTTCGACTTTAAAGGCACTATTGTAGGCTTAGCTGTCTCCATATCAAATGCAACAGCGTACATCAAAGCTCCTTTTGGTTTGGAATATTATACCACAAAAGCTCTAAGCTTCTTAAATCTTTTACAAATATTTAGTTAGGTTTTATACTGCTATGGCGTTTGGCATCTTATCGTAAAGCCTTGATTTGCTCTATATTTAGTCCTGTTTTTTGGGCTATCATCTCATCATCCAATAGATCTAGCAGATTTTTGGCTATATTCATTTTTTCTTTTTCTATACCTTGTGCTATACCCTCTTGGCGACCCTCTCGTTTGGCTTTTTCGATAGAGCTTTTTTGAATAAACAAAAACTCCTCTCGTTTCTCTTGAATATCAAGCTCCTCTTTGCTTAGCGATGCGGTATTGGCTATCTCAAAAGCTTGTTTGAGACTAAGGTCTTTGATACTTGCGGGGATCATTGACATATCACGAGCCTCTTTGATAAAGGCTATCCACTTCTCCTCTATCGTCTCACACTCTTCAATATGCTTGGTAAACTTTGGCAGTTCTATAAAAACAAGCTGTATATCATCTTTATACTCCGTAAAGTGTTCTTTTTCAAAGAGTTTGAATGTCGATTTATACTTTTCAAACTCGAACATTTTAAAATTAACAATTGTCAAAGCAATGACAGGATTGAGCAAAGAGTATCTATCACTTCTATCTAGCTGATTGGCATAATTTTTGGCAGTATTGTAGAGTATGCGACTCTCAAAACCATCATGATTGAGAATTTGCATCTCTATGATGACTATAGAGTTATCGCTAAGCGTTGCTTTGACATCAACGGCACTCTCTTTCATGCCAATGAGCTTTGGTACATTATAGGGGTCTTCTATGCTCAAATCTTCTATTGGGAGGGGGAGTTCCAAAATGGCATTTAAAAAGCCTTTGAGTATGTTTTTAGACTCACGAGAACCAAATACTTTTTTAAAGGCATAATCGGTTTGTATGTTGAGAAATCGCATCTAAAGCTCCTTTTGGTTTGGAATATTATACCACAAAATTGGACGACGGGGGCATTATAGTTTTGAGAGAAGTCTATTTATGTTATAATAACCAAAGTATCAAAAAGGAGAATGCATGGGAGCGATAGAGCATTACAGTTATGATGATTATGCACAGTGGAAAGGCGATTGGGAGCTAATTTACGGCCATCCTGTAGCCATGTCGCCCTCTCCTGTTATTACTCATCAAATGGTAGCGACACAGATAGTCATTGAGCTTAGCGATGCACTAGAGGAGTGCAAAGAGTGCATGGTTTTGATGGAGCAAGATTGGAAGATTAGCGATGAGACCGTGGTGCGTCCCGATGCAGTAGTAATATGCAATGAGCCTCACGAGGAGTACATTACCAAAACGCCCAAAATTGTAGTAGAGGTAGTCTCCAAAAGCTCTGCCAAACGAGATGAAACCACCAAATTTGAACTCTACGAAAAAGAAAAAGTACCCTACTACATCATCGTCTATCCCCACGACCTCAAAGCCAAAATCTATAAACTAGAGGATAAAAAATACTCCAAAGTGGGTGATTTTAGCGATGAAATTGCCTATTTGGATGAGCCAAACGAGTGCAAAACCCAGATTGATTTTGAGAGAGTCTTTAGACGATTGAGAGGCAAGAGGTGAATGGGGTAAATTTTGATCGTATCAAAAAAGAGTGCTTTTGGGAGTATTGTATGAGCGATGCAGATATCAAACGCTTAGCAATGAGTGATAATCCTCAAGAGCAGAAATTTATCTTTGAAAAGATACTGCTCAATAGCTCTGCGATGTTTCGAGATTTAAAGCTCTTTGAACAAAAGCGACTCAAAGGACTCATTGATGGTTATCAAGTGCCGACATTCAATCACGATTACGCCTTCAAACGCAAAAATATGGCAGAAGTTTACTTTTTAAATAAGCCCTTATTGGTGGATGAGCTAAGATGGATAGTATAAATTATAGTGAGCTTTACACGCTTCAAGATGAGGTGATGGAAATTGTTTTTGCTTGTGAAAATATCTTTTATCTCACAGGAGGAACGTGTCTTAGCAGATTTTATCAAGCCAAGCGATACTCGGATGATTTAGATTTTTTTACCCATGATGCACGAGCTTTTTACCGTGCGGTGCGAGAGATTAAAATAGCACTATCAAAAGCATTTAAGCTAGTAGAAGAGGTATCTTCCAAAGATTTTGTACGTTTACGGATAGATAATAGGTTGCAAGTTGATTTTGTGCATGATAGAGTAATGCGTTTTGGGGAGCTTTGTTATCTTGATAATGGATATATTATTGATAATTGTGAAAATATTTTAGCCAATAAGTTTACGGCAGTAATGGGTCGTGATAGTGCCAAAGATATTTTTGATATCTATCTCATTGATAAATACTACACTTATGATTATCAAGAGATATTAAGAATTGCTCATCAAAAAGCAGAGTTTAGAGATGATGATTTATTAATTCGACTCAAAAGCTTCCCATTGTCTCTACTTAAGAGCATTATTTTAATAGATAAAAATTTTTTAGATAGCTTTGAGCAAGAGTTTGTAAAAACAATTGCCAAGGTAGAAGAATCCATTAATGTACACTAAAACCATAGATTTCTCCAAATATTCGAGTATCAAAGTAGGCTCTATTGCTGATGTGATGGTCATTGAAAAAGGCGACACTATCCCCCAAGAGCCTTACATTATAGGGGGAGCCAACAATCTACTCCTCTCTCCCCATCCGCCCCCGCTTATGATGCTGGGCAAAGATTTCGATTTTATCACTATAGAGGGCAATGAACTCGTCGTAGGCGGGGCTACCAAAAGCGGACGCATTTTTAGCTTCGTCAAAAAGCACGATATTGCAGGGCTTGAGTTTCTATCGCATTTGCCAGGTACTTTGGGAGGGCTTGTGGCGATGAATGCGGGACTCAAATCCTATGAGATATTTAATGTTTTAAACTCCGTCACGACTTTGCAGTTTGGTAGGTGCGACAAAGATGAGATAAAGCACGGTTACCGCTTTGCTCAAATCAATGGGGTGGTGATAGAGGCACGGTTTGAGCTTCGCAAGGGCTTTGATGCTACACTCGTAGAAGAGTTCAAAGCCATGCGCGCCAATCAGCCCCCACAACCCAGTGCAGGGTCAGTATTCAAAAATCCTCAAGGCGACTACGCAGGGCGACTCATCGAAGCAGTAGGACTCAAAGGCAAAAGAGTAGGAGATATGGCATGGAGCGATATACACGCCAACTTTTTGGTCAATTTGGGGAGTGGGTGCTTTGAAGATGCTTTGTATTTGATAAATCTAGCCAAGCAACGCGTCAAAGAGAGCTTTGGTATCGAGCTACACGAGGAGATAGAGATTTTGCAATAAACTCCTCTTGCCATTGCGAAGCACGAAGCAATCTAAGATTTATTAGCCGTAGGTTCGGACGTAGGTTCGGCTTTAGCCGAACATTTAGAGGCTATTGAATGTTTGTAACCACTCACCCCCCTCTACCCCAAAAACCTTAAAATAAAAACAGCAAAA
>DYMA01000249.1 GCA_020721815.1 Sulfurovum sp.
GTTTTATGCTATTGCTTTAAAGGGGATGGTACAACGTGGTGAAACTTGACAAATGACTATTTTACAATGAACGGCACGTTTACAACTTCAACGGATTCGACAAACCTCCATGCGATTGCAATGGTTCAAAAGTATATGACCGATTTTACTATGACAATGCCCCAAGGGATGCTTACAATCTATGCCGATAGCCAATTGAGCAATATCGTAGAAAGCGGTGCAGGTGTATATGGTCAAGCCAAAGTCATTTCTCTTTTTAGCATGCACTTCAAAATCAATGAAAATGAGACCATCTTCAAAGATTTGACAATTGAGACGGAGGCGGTATTGCAACACAATGAAGCACGAGTCTGTTTCAAAGAGGGAGCAATCTACTCCAGCATGGCGCCAACTGCCAATCCGTTTTTGATTGACAATAGCTTTGATCCTGATTGCAATAATAGATTTATTGTCAATATAGTCACCAATGAGATTGTAAGCGGTGAAGTACGTTACTATATTGGCAGTCATAAATTTAGAACGTATGCTTTTGGCGGTGAGTTGCAAACAGAGAGAGCAATTGATTAATCACAACAGATGCAATAAACTTTGCATCTGTTTATCAAAAAAAACTTTTTTATGCTATGATTACCAAAATCAATCAAAAGGATAAACTATGAGCAGTCATCATGAAATTGCTACAATGGATTTGGCAGGTACTAAAAACGGAAAAATTACGGTCTCTATCGTAAGTGAACCCTACGGAAAAGAGAGTGCTTCGGTAGCGAGTATCGGTATTGCTCTTCAAGCGAGTGCCGATGAGCCCGATTGGAAAGTGCATCTTCCCAAAGAGAATATTGATAGTGTGATTGAAGCTTTGCAAAAGGCAAAAGAGCAGTTGTAACGATTAAAAAGGTGCTTTTTGCACCTTTTAGGTACTACTTTTCTCATCTTCCAACTCTTTGTCTTTGAGCTGTTTATACTTTTTGAGCATCTGTTGAGCAAACTCAGGATTGGGTACTTTTCGACCTGTAATATAACCTACAATATTGCCTTTGTCATCGTATTTTGGCTTTACCCAAACAATAACCACATAATAAGCACCGCTAGAGGTCATATTTTTAACCAACCCCTCCCAATAGTTGCCATCTTTGATGGTTTTCCACATATCTTCAAAACCTACTTTGGGCATATCGGGATGGCGATTGATGTTGTGGGGTGAACCAACAAGTTGTTCTTTGGTGTATCCTGTAAGTTCTCTAAATTTTCGATTGGCATAGGTAATAATTCCAGCAGGATCGGTTTCAGTAATCATTACTCCACCATCAAAGACCACCTCTTTATCAATGGGATCAGGCTTTTGAATGATTTCGCCTGTAATCAAATTTTTAATCTTTTTTCCCATGACTGTACTCCTTTATACTTATTATACATTATAACTAAATTTAATAGAAATAAATTATATCTGACCTAAAACTTACGATGAACACTGCAGGGAGGTTTCTAAAAGCTACGGGGAGTGAAGTGAAGGGTTGGGTTAAGCGGTCAAATATAAATTATAATTGTAATATTATACATCAAATAGTATAAACAAGGATTGAAAAATTGATGGTATATCTACAAAAAATGTAGATATATCCGCTTTTTTATTGAG
>DYMA01000250.1 GCA_020721815.1 Sulfurovum sp.
ATTACCGATACGTTGCTTGAAAGTGAGCTTTTTGGACACGAAAAAGGGGCTTTTACCGATGCCAAAGAGACACGCAAAGGCCGCTTTGAACTTGCCGATAGAGGGACACTCTTTTTGGATGAGATTGGTGATATTTCGGCTTCGGCTCAGGTGAAGTTGTTGCGTGTTTTGCAAGAGCGTGAGTTTGAACGAGTCGGCGGAAGCAAGACTATCAAAGTCAATGTTCGCCTCGTAGCCGCTACCAATCGCAATCTTGAAAAGATGGTCAAAGAGGGGAGCTTTAGGGAGGATTTGTACTACCGTCTCAATGTCATTCCTATCGATTTGCCACCGCTTCGAGAGCGAGGAGAGGATATTAAACTGCTGGTTAATTTCTTTTTGGAACGCTCGATGAAAAATCACAAAAAGTTAGTCTCATTGCAAGAAGATGCCATGGAGCGACTTATGCTCTATCCGTGGCCGGGCAATGTGCGCGAGATGGAAAACACTATCGAACGCATTGTATTGATGGGGGATGAGAATATGAGAGCAGAGGATATCGAACTCTTGCTCCCTGCACTTGAAAACAAGAAGCCAAATCAAACGTTGCTTTCGACGGAAGAGAAAACACTCGATACCCTAGAGCTTGAAGCACTCAAAAGTGCTTTGCACAAAGCCGACGGCAATCAAACCAAAGCAGCCCAAATTTTAGGCATTACGATGCGTCAAATTGGCTACAAAATCAAAAAGTATGGGATATAAAATGCACCACAACGGCGAGACATTTGAACTGTGTGAAGAGTTTATGGATATAGGCTACATGGCGGAGAATTTTGAAGCAACATCGTGCGATGGAGAACTCCAAACAATCACACGAAGCAACCCAGAACGCATTATGACACTGCTTATCTCTTTTCCCAGTGCCAAAGCCTTTGAACATGAGATTGGAAAAATCGATGCTTTTATGAGTCGTATCCAAATAGATATTCATTGCTATATCGTTTTTGCCTCCAGTGAAGAGTGCGACTTTGTCCAATTGCAAAAATTTGAGAGGCTTATAGACCACGATGGCGAGTTTGGTGCGATGTATGGAGTCACCATTATCAACGGTTCACTTAAAGACAAACTCACCAAATCGCTCTTTTTGATAGGCAAAGATGGCTCTATCTTTTGGCTCGATATACCCCATGACCTCTCCCATGAACTTAATCTCGATAGACTCCAAATCGAACTCAACCGTGCCTACACAAGCTACACAGGCGTAGGTTGCCACGGATAAAACACCCATTTCAATCCAAAATTCCCGTAGGTTTGGCACTGCCAAACAATGAATATCTCAAAACGTTTCAATCCAAAATTCCCGTAGGGTGGGCTTTAGCCCACCAAATAGACAATAAAACCTATTTCAAAATCCCCTTAAAATCGGGTCAGTGTTGTAACGAAATAAAGAGGCTAATATCGTTTTTTGTGAATTTGTTTCAATCCCCTTAAAATCGGGTCAGTGTTGTAACTTGAAAGGCATATAGGGAGATGGCATAATGTTAGTCTGTTTCAATCCCCTTAAAATCGGGTCAGTGTTGTAACGAATCTTCCCAAATTAAAGATAGCTTAAAGCACTTAAAGCCCCCAGT
>DYMA01000073.1 GCA_020721815.1 Sulfurovum sp.
AATAAGAAAAAGGTTTGGTGGAAGTGGAGAGGTTTTGGTAGGGTGTTTTAATTTCGTATGCGTTCCGCCTCGGGAGAGGTGGAACGAGAACGAGTAAAAAAGTGTGTGACATGGTCACACCTACAGTTATTTCACACACTCTCCAGCTTTGGAGCGAGTAATGGTTACGCTACTCTACTTTTTTGGAGAAGCGTAGATAGAGTATGGGTAAAATGACAAGTGTTAGGAGCGTGGAGCTAATAAGTCCATTGATAACAACAATCGCCAAAGGTCTTTGAATCTCAGAACCAGGTCCCGTGGCAAAGAGTAGGGGCAAAAGTCCAAACGCTGCAATGGTAGCGGTCATCAAAACAGGGCGAAGGCGTTTGATAGAGCCCTCTACTACTGCCTCCCTAAGCTCATAACCTTGTGCAACGAGGTAATTAAAATAGTTTAAAAGCACCACGCCATTGAGTACTGCAATACCCAACAAGGCTATAAATCCAACAGAGGCAGGGACAGATAGGTATTCACCGCTCAAATAAAGCCCTGCAAATCCTCCAATCAAAGCCAACGGCACATTGATAAGCACCATAGCGGCTTGTCGCAGGGAATCAAACGAGACAAAGAGCAAAACAAATACCAAAAAGAGCGCAATAGGGACGATAAACATCAATCGTGAGGCGGCTCTTTGTTGGTTTTCAAACTCTCCGCCGTAGCTTAGGTAGTATCCCGCTGGAAGCTTGATATTTTGCTCTATTTTGGCTTTGACATCCTCTACAAATCGTACCAAATCTCTCCCCTCTACATTGCTTTGGACAATGGTTTTGCGGTATCCGTTTTCGTGTTCTATCTGCACGGGCCCTGCGTTGGGGGCAAATCGAATAAAATTACTCAAAGGTACAGAGGTGCCATCATCCAATGGATAGTAGAGCTGTGAGAGTTTTTCGAGTGAGTTTTGAATAGCGTTATCGCCTTTGACTACCAAATCGATGCGTCGCATCTCCTCTTGAATAACGCCTACCGATACACCCGTCACCATCACTTTGAGATAGTCACTTATTTGCTCTTGCGTCACGCCGTGATACGCCATTGCTTTTTTGTCAAAGTGCAGCTCGTAGTAGGCTACTCCTTCGTTGGCTTTTTTATATACATCGCTGCTGCCCTCGACGCTTTCGAGTAGGGTTTTGATGTGTTGGGCTATCTTTTCAAGCTCGTCGTTGTCGCTCCCGAAAATATCAATCGCCAAATCGCCCCTCACACCTGTAAGCATCTCCGATACTCGCATCTCAATAGGCTGCGTAAATCCATACTCAATCCCTACAAAATCATCCAAAACTTTTCTAATCTCTTCCACAACAAACTCTTTTGAGGGTTTTCGCCATCTCTCTTTGGGGTGAAGCACCAAAAAGGTATCGGTGTCATTGAGTCCCATTGGGTCTAGTCCTAGCTCATCGCTTCCTGTTCGTGCGATAATATCTTTGATTTCAGGGACGGAGGCTAGAAGCTTTTGTTGTACTTTGAGATTAAGCACTTTGCTCTCTTCAAGCGAGATAGAGGGGAGCATCTCGATACCGATAATAATACTTCCCTCATCCATCGTAGGCATAAAGGTTTTTCCTGTTTTGTTGGCTAGATAGAGCGAACCCAAAAAGATTAGCACGACTCCCACAAGCACTTTGCTGCTGCGATTGAGTGCAAATTCAAGCGAGGGTCTATAGATTTTGACAAGCCATCTTACAAGCATCGACTCTTTGTCGGCTCTTTTGGAGAGGATAAAGGAGCTAAGTACGGGGATAAGAGTAAGTGCCAAAACAAGCGAACTAAACAGAGCAAAAATAATACTTAGTGCAACGGGTCTAAAGAGCTTACCCTCCAACCCCTCTAGGCTAAGCAGCGGCATAAAAACGATGATGATAATAAGCACACCCGTTACGATAGAGGGAGCCATATCAACAGCGGCGTGGTAGATGATGTGAAGTTTGGTCTGTTTTTGGTGCTTTGGACTGCCCAGTTCGGCGGTGATATGCTCTACCATTACAACCGCTGAATCGACAAGTATCCCAATAGCAATCGCCAATCCTCCCAAACTCATCAAATTGGCACTTAGTCCAAAATACTCCATAGCAATAAAGCTCATCATCAAAGCAAACGGCAAAATAAGCGCCACGCTAAAAGCAGAAGCAAAATTGCCCAACATCAAAAGCAGTATCACCATAATCAAAACAACCGCCTCAACAAGAGCCGTTTTGACCGTACTTGTCGCAAGATTTACCAAATCGGAACGATCGTAAAAAATCTCGATTTTGGCATCATCGGGCAGTATCTTTTCGATACTCACAAGCTGGGCTTTGACCTCTTCAAGTACTTTGGCGGTATTAGCCCCCTTGAGTCCTAGTACCAACCCTTGTACCGCTTCGCCTTTACCGTTTTTGGTTACAAATCCTGCACGGGCAAGGTGTCCTATTTCGACTTTGGCGATTTGGGCTACGGTGATGATTTGGGTATCTTTTTTGGCTACAGGCAAAGAGGCTATCTCTTCAATAGAGCCTAATCGCCCAACGCTTCGTACCAAAATGCTCTCAACCCCTTGCGATACTCTCCCTGCTCCGTCGTTTTGATTGTTTTGTTTGAGGGTTTCAAAGAGTTGATCCATCGTAATGCCCATCGTACGCATTTTATCAAGATCGGGGGTGACTTGATAGGTCTTAACCTCACCGCCTAAAGCATTGACCTCGGCTACTCCTGCGATAGAGCGAATTTTGGGCGCTACAATCCAATCAAGCAAACTTCGCTTTTGAGCCAAACTCATCTTTGGTGATTCGATAGTAAACATCAAAATATCGCTCAAAGGTGTCGAGATAGGTGCTAATCCCCCCTCGATATTGCTGGGCAAAGACTCTTTGATATCTGCTAACCTTTCGGCTACTTGTTGCCTTGCCCAATAGATATCCGTACCGTCTTGAAAATCAATTGTAATATCGCACAATCCGTATTTGGATACAGAACGCATAATCGTCTCATAGGGGATACCCACCATCTTGGTCTCTATAGGAATCGTGATACGAGACTCTATTTCAGCGGGTGTCATACCGTCTGCTTTGATAATCATTTTGACTTGTACAGGTGAGATGTCAGGAAAAGCATCAATAGGAAGATTGTGATACGACCTTATCCCAAACCCCAAAAGCACCAAAGCCAAAAGCACAAAAAAGAGTCTCCCCGACAGAGCAAACCCAATAAGCCTATTCATCGCCCTCTCCTAGCAAATTTTTCAAAATCGCTACGGATGTGGTAGCAATCTCTCCCTCTAGCTTCTCATTGTGATGCACATAATAGTATCCAGCCTCTTCACCCACTATCGAAATCGACACCGCTTCAAAGCCTTTGGGACGCTTGACAAAGACAATAGAGCCATCTTGATGGTTGATAATCGATGTTTTGGCTATTTTGAGGGTTTTCATGGCGTAGCTAATTTTGGCACTTGTTCGCAAACCAGAGAGGAGTTTAACAGTGTGGGGTACCAAAAATCTTACATGGCGTGTTTGGTTGTTGGGATTGAGCATGGGGGCTAGTTGCAAAATAGTCGTATCAAAGCTTTGATTGTCCAATGCAATACTCACTTGTTGTCCCTCTTTGAGATGTGTTGTACGCAACGCTTCCATATCGGCTTCAAGCCACAAAAATCCCTCTTGAACAATGACAAATAGAGCATCTGTTGGATTACTGCTTTTGCCTATCGTGGCATTAAAGCCAATAATACGCCCTACTATAGGCGTTCTTAGGGCGATGGTTGAAGAGAGTTTGAGACTGCCCACTATCTCTTCAATGACCTTTTCATTTGCCCCATAACTACGCAAAAGAGCCATGGAAGCGGCAAGTTTGCTTTTTTTGGTTTTGAGTTGTGAAGCGGCGACTTTGCACTCTCTTTTGGGAATAATATTCTCTTTGCACAATAGCTCTTTTTGTTGGGTAAGCTCTTTTTGCTGTTCGTACTCAATGGCGTTGGCGATAGCCTCTTGTTGGGCTTCAATCCATTGCGAACCCGTTGCCTCGGCTAATATCTCATCTTTTTTGACCTCTTGATAGTTGGCTACAAAAATCTTTTTGATATTGGCCTCAAAGGGCAAAGAGATAGTCGTAAGGAGTGAGGGGGGCGTTGCAACTTCTACGACAAACTCCCCAAGCGGCAAACGCTCAACGCTTTGAGGTTTGGCGGTTTTTATCTCCCAATTGCTAAGCTGTTCTTTGGTAAGTTCTATCTCATTGGCTTGTGGTGCAATAAGCAAAAAGGTTGATAACGTAATAGCAACAATGATAGTTTTGTGATACTTTCTCATGACTTATTCCTTTGTTTCGATAATGGAGTAGAGTGTAAATAGGGCTTGATAGTAGGCTCTTTGGGTATCGTAAAGCTCACTATTGAGTTCATAATACTTTTGTCTATTGAGCAGATACTCTATCACCGAACTCTCGCCCAAATCGTAACTCTTTTGAATGAGCGGCAAAAGCTCGTTGCGGTAGGATTGAATGCTGTGTTTGAGGGTATCAATCACAATAGCGATACTCTTTAGCGTCTCTTGAAGCTCAACCACTTGAGCCTTTTTTTGATGGAGAGTCTCTTCGTACTTTAGGGTGGTAGCGCTCTCCTCATACATCGCAGCTACTCTCTCTTCGTGCGATTTAGAAGTGGTGAAATTAAGCGGAATAGAGACACCAATGGAGTAGCGATTGCTATCGAGTTCTTTGTCGTATTGTCCGATGAGGTTGATAGAGTCTATACCGCTACTGTGTCTTTTGAGGGCTGTTTTGGTGCTTTCTACGCGTTTGCGATAGACCTCTTTGGTGGTTTTGAGCGCATCTTTTGGCAGTGCTACATGGGCTTTGATGGGATATCGGTCACGACATGAAAAAGAGATTTTGGGGCTATGGGTGATGTGACTTGCATCGAGCAAATAGCGTTTGGAGCGTTCTTGTTTCATCTTGCTCTCTTGAAGTTTGGCGTAGAGTCTTCTCTTTTCGATAGAGAGTTGGAGAAGCTGGGCTTTGGATATCTCTTGATACTCATAGGCTTTGGCTTTTTTGCTGTAGAGTTTTGAGAAGTCGTTGTAGTTGGTAAGAAACCCACGATAGTTGTCGCTATCAATGCAGTGTTGATGGTAGAGATTTTTGATGGCTTGATGAAAAGAGGCTATCTCAACCCCCTCTTCTAGTAGATTGGCTTCATTGTTGAGGCGTGTCATCTTTTGCTCTTTTTTGCGGATGTGTCCTAGAACGATTTTTTGAGAAAAACCTAGTGAATACTCATTTCCACTAGGAGCATCAAGCGGATTGGCTTTGATTTTGGTAGCAAAGACTTCAAGAGGGTCCAAAGCGGTATCGGCTCTATTTTTAGCCTCAAGTGCCAAAGATTTTTGGGCTATGGATTTGGATAGTTTGTTGTGTTTTTTGCTCGATTGCAACACATCATTAAGCGTAAGTGTGTAGCCAAAAGCGTAGTGCGTAAGCAAAAGCAAAAGCATAATATATTTCATATTTTTTCCTTTATTTAATAAAATAACTGTTGTAGAGCAATAGCAAAGGTGTCGTTAGGAAAAAGTTATAGTATAGGGGGTCGGTAGGGTGTTTGGTGGATTGTAGATAGGGTTAATGCGCTGTTTTTGGAGAGCAATGTATGAACTTTGGGGTAGTCAAATGCCGATAAGTGAGACTCCAAAATAGCTATAAAGTGCAATAAATTGTGCGTTTCGCAATTGATAGTTGGCTCACACACACTGCTTTCATCATCGTGACAAAGAGAAGAGGCATTGGATTGCGGCAAAGGGAGCGAGTGTAAAAATATATCGTGAGCTATCAAAAAAGAGAGCGCTACAATCGTCCACAAGCCTACAAGTCTCACACTTTCTCCTTTTTTTAATGATAGTTTTTAATAAAAATTATTATCATTATACAAAATATCGCTTAAATATCACTTAGGCACTTATCGAAATGTGTTTGGCATTTTTGAAGCGTTGCCCCAATCCTTTTGACTCTTGCTCATAATACTCTATCGCCTCATCAAACTCAATCTTGGCAACCTTTAAAAACCTAATTTTCATCAAAAAACTCTTGATAAGAGAGTGTTTGTGCTTTGCCCAATTTGAGAAGTTTTTGTCTGCTTTTGAGTTCCTCTTTCCATTTGGGTTCTATTTGAGGATTGATGGGATTAAAGCTCTCTATGATTTGATTGACAATGTAGAGTCTATCGACCAATGGAAGGCTAAGGGTTTGTGATACAATTTGATTATTAGACATTTCATCTCCTTGTTTGCATTCAATCATTATATCATAAATCACGGATTTTAATGATACCCTACTTAGACACCCAAAGGCATCTCTGCAAATCCAAATTTTGCAATGAGTAGCTTGATGCTACCCACCTTTATCGAATACTAATCAAGCAAAATGACCCTTACGCTCTCTCCTATGGCTTTGGTGGTTTCATCTTCATCCATTACAAGCAGTCCGATGTTGCCTAGCATATTGGTAAGTATTGCCGAAGTGCCTACCTTTTTGCCTACAAAATCAACCACATAATGTCCCTTTTCAAGGTAGCAATTACAAGCGTGAAACTCTTTTTTGTCTGTTTTTTTGGCAAATGGCTCTTTGAGAGTAGCCGTGATAGTTTTGAGCGGTGAAGCGGTGTTTTGAAATTTCGCCATAAGAGGCAAGAGATAGAGCAACGCCGTCACGGTGGAGGAGTAGGCAAATCCAGGGAGTGCCACGACAAACTTATCCCCTTTTTGGGCTATCATGAGGTGTTGTCCTGGTTTGATTTTGACTCCTTGAAACAGCACCTCGCATCCTAGCTCCTCTTGTACACTATCTTTGACAAAATCAAAATCCCCCACACTTACTCCCCCTGTAGTAAGGAGTATATCGCAGGAGTTGAGGGCTTGAAGCATTGTTTGTGTGATAGTGGCTCTATCATCGGCGATACACCCCATTTGGAGTGGTTTGCCTCCGTATTTTTTCACCATCGCTTCGAGGATATAGTTGTTGGAGCTTCGTATTTGGCTTTGGTGGGTGGGTATTTCTCCCAGTTCCAAAAGCTCACTGCCTGTTGAGAGAATAGCCACGGTAGGTTTTTGATAGACCCAAACCGATACGATATTAAGCGTCGCCATAACGCCAATATGGGCTATATCAATAAGCGTATTTTGGGGGATAAGCACCTCATCTTTGCGGTAATTCTCCCCCACCTCACGCACCGCAAAGCCTTTGGGGACGCTTTGGTGGATGATAATACTCTCTCCCTCTACACTGACATTTTCGATAGGCACAAGCGTATCGCTTCCTAGAGGCATAAGCGAACCTGTAAAAGTCTTGATGCAACTACCCGCTTGGAGTGTCGGGAGTGTGTCGTTTCCTGCAGGATTAATCGAGGCGATAGGGAGTTGTTTTTGGCTCTCATCATAAGCAATAGCGTAACCATCCATCGCCGAAGTGGGAAACTCAGGAGAGTTGTAAGAGGCTACAATATCCTGTGCCAACACACAACCCAACGCCTCCATCAAAAAAATCTTCTCTTTTTTGTAGGTTTGCAGCGTGATACTTTCAACGAGTCGCATCGATTTATCAAATGAAATAAAAGGCATTGATGCTCCTATCAATAGAGATTGGGTGTTTTGAGATCATCAAGATTGAGATTTACCTCAACCCCCATCAAATTAAAAGGCTGGGGTTCTTTGGTAATCTCAATAAATTTCACCTCTTTGCCGTATCGCTTTTTGTAATTTTGACGCAGGGTATGGAGGGAGATAATCTCATCGACCAAAATGTTTTTGATTTTGGGTGAATTGGCGACGAAAATCATCCCTTGGGCATAGGTTTCAATCACTTCAAATTTCACACCACGATTTTGGGCTACGCTTTCGATAAAGTTTTGGTAGGTAGGGTTGAGCATGTGTTCATTGAGATAGGCGGTTTGGTTGGCATCGGGGGTTTTGAAAAACGAGAGCGGTTGTTTGTATTTGCCTTTGGTGATAGTCGATTCCTCTATCCCTACCTTTTTTGCCAGTTCTTCGATGTTGTAGTGTTGCAAAATCACCCCAATAGAGCCTACCAGTGCGTTTTTATTGGCATAGAGTGGTTTGATAGCCGAAGCGATATAGTATCCACCCGAAAGTGCGTATCCTCCTACGTACATCGTGACATTTTTTTCACTCCCAATGGCTTTGAGATAGTTTGCCATCTCCTCACTTGCTGTAGGTGAACCTCCTGGAGAGTTCATAATGACAAGTATCTCTTTAAACTCTTTTTTCTCCAATACTTTATCGATTTTGTTCATCAATGCCAAAATGTAGTCGTTGGTAATGACTTTGTCGATATTGACGATAGCGATTTGATCTTTGCCACTCTCACTAGAGCCTTGCAATAGCCCTTTTTGCGTCAAAAAAATAGTAATAATGACCACCTCGGCGACCAGCAAAATAATAAGCATTGCGATTTTGATATTTTCAATCACAAACTTTTTTTTGAAAATCTTTATCTCTCGCTCAAACTTCTCTCTTTCGAGTTCCCAATTGTTTGACTCTTGCATTACATCACCATCTTGACATCTTGATGCGCTTCAAAGCTCTTAAATAGGGCGTTTCGCTCCGCCTCATCATCGACATGGCAATAGGCGTTGTAGCTTATAAATTTGCCATTGGAAGAGGCATTGCCAAAGTGGCAACGGTACTCTTTGTGCGAAAGTATATCGGCGATAGTAGCCTCTAGGGCTTTTGCGTCTTTGCCAATGAGCTTAAATCCCCACTCACAAGGGTAATCAATGCGGGGTTTGTCGGGGGTTTGGGTATCTAGTATCATAATTGCTTAACCTTTTTTGTTTTGTTGTAATCATCTTACTCCACGACAAAGCAAAAAATATCGTATCCGTTTGCCCTGAGCTTGTCGAAGGGTCTTGAATTTGATGTACTTCGACAAGCTCAGTACGAACGATAAATTTGATGTACTTCGACAAGCTCAGTACGAACGATAAATTAAATAGGTCGTAGAGTGAGTGTAATCATAAATAGTTTAACTTATACTAACCTTAAAAGAGCTACGTATCAAATTCATCGAGTGAATTTATCTAATTTTGGATAGAATAGTATCCTATGGGAAATTTCATCAAAGGATACGAATGCTTAGTTTAGATGTTTTGTTAGAAGAGGATATACTTAAGATACTTTTTGAACACTCTTTCAATTCAATAGCCATTACCGATGCCAATTTGGAGTTGCCAGGGCCTAGATTTGTCTATATCAACCCCGCTTTTACCCGCAAAACAGGCTATAGGTTTGATGAACTTACAAACAAAACACCTCGTATTCTTCAAGGCGAACTAACCGATAGGCAATTGCTTGATAAGCTCAAAGAGCAGTGCCAAAAGGGAGAGTATTTTCAAGGTAGCACCATCAACTACCGCAAAGATGGCACCCCATACCATGTGGAGTGGAACATCTCCCCTATCCGAAACGAACAAGGAGAGATTACCCACTACATATCCATGCAAAGGGATATTACCAAAGAGGTGGAGTACAAAAAGCTTTTGGAAGATCTTTCGCATAAGCTCTCTTTTTATATCGCTCCGCAAATCTACGAATCAATCTATCTAGGAAAACAAGATGCAACCGTCCAATCGACTCGAAAAACGCTTACGGTTTTCTTTTCGGATTTGGTTGGCTTTACCCGTATGACGGAGGAGCTTGAACCTGAGGTACTAACGGATATTCTCAACAGTTATCTCGATGAGATGGTTCAAATTGCTTTGAAGTATGGAGCAACGATTGATAAATTTATCGGTGATGCCATTATGCTCTTTTTTGGTGACCCCAAAACGCAAGGAGTTGAGCAAGATGCACTCAATTGTGCCATGATGGCGATTGAGATGCGTCAAAAAACTCAAGAGATGTCTAATGTTTGGATACAAAAAGGACTCAAACAACCCCTGCAAGTACGCATGGGAATCTCGACGGGGAAGGTGACGGTTGGAAACTTTGGCAGTAATTTTCGCATCGATTATACTATCGTAGGCGAACACGTCAATTTAGCCAGTCGTTTGGAGAGCAAAGCCCTACCCAATACCATTTTGATTTCGCAACAAACCCACGATTTAATCAAAACCAAAATCCAAACCCAACCCAAAGGGGAACTCGCACTAAAAGGAATAGAGAATCTTGTAAATGTCTATGAAATTCTTGATATACACAATAGTGCCATTTATGATACAATTTTTAAACATAAGCCAAAGGAGACATAATGTTTACACTCCAGATCCAAAATCCAGAGATAGAAACTATCTTTTTAAAAGTCTTACAAAAAAATAGCCGAAGATTTAGCGTTTCTCAAAAATGAGTTGTTGCAAAATAAAATGTATTACACTATCACACCCGTGGGACTAGCTATATGCCTCTTTACGGTGCTTGATATGAACCACAATCAATACTTCCTCTTCGATATCAAAGAGTACTCGATAGTCTCCAATGCGATATCGTAAGGGAGGATAGTGCTTTTTTAACTTTTTGATATTGGGTATATTGGGATAATTTTCTAAATTTTTAAGGGATTCTAATATTTTAAGAGCCGTAGATTTATCTATCTTTTTCAACGAATCCTCCCACCCAACTCCCCAATAAAACCTCGTAAATACGGGCTTTGGTG